>NZ_JACJDX010000020.1:0-35823 GCF_014163775.1 Shewanella sp. SR43-8
TAGCGTCGCTTCGCTACTAGGTCGTGCCTACGTCCATGCTAGGTTCGGTTCGCTACTAGGGAGTGACTGAGTCACTGCCAGGGTCGCTTCGCTACTAGCGCGTGACTACGTCACTGCTAGGTTAGCTTCGCGACTACGGCGTGACTACGTCACTGCTAGGTTCGCCTCGCTACTAGGGCGTGACTACGTCACTGCTAGGGTCGCTTCGCTACTAGGGCGTGACTACGTCACTGCTAGGGTTGCTTCGCTGCTAAGATTTTATAGGATCTAGCAGCGTAGTGCTCTAGCATCTAGGCTCTATAGCTTGTCATCACTTCATTTGCCCCAAAATGGTGCGATTTTTATTCATCGTTGCACATATCTTCTTATCCTGTTCAATACACCTTTCTACCTCATCTTTATTTTTTTAAAATAAAATCAATTATATCAATGGTTAAAGTCTGTTTGTGCCATTAAGGTGCAAACTTATTACGTTTGGCACATATCCTGAATCTATCTTAAGTAAATCGGATTAGATTAAGCGCGATAATGACTCATTCGCTATATTTATTACTTGTATAGCACCTCGCAGCGCAGCGTTCTAGAAGGACGCAGTCCGCTCCATGCTTAGTTTCGTTAAATGATTGAAAAGGAGAGGATATGACAACACGACCACTTATCTTTACTGACATAGATGGCACTTTACTTGATCATTTTGACTACAGTTTTAGCCATGCGATTGAAGTGATTGAAGCATTGAATGAACGGAAAATTCCGATTATCGCCAATACCAGTAAAACCTTTGCTGAAATGGAAAAGCTGCAACAAACCATTGGTTTTAATTCACCGTTTATTTCAGAAAATGGTGCGGCAATATATATTCCTATTGGTTACTTTGACCAACAACCACAAGACACATTTACCCAAGGATATTATTGGGTAAAAGAGTTTTGTCAGCCGCGAAAATACTGGCTTGATTTGTTAAAACAACATGCGCAAGCATTTAACGATGACTTTATTGGCTTTTCATCTCTATCAGTTGAAGCATTATGTGAGATCACCGATTTATCACCAGGTAATGCCAAGTTGGCTTTGATTCGGAATTATGCCGAGCCAGTACTTTGGCAAGGCAGTGAAGCTAATAAACAAGTCTTTATTGAATTAATGACCCGTGTTGGTGCACATATTCTGCAAGGAGGACGCTTTCTTCATGTTGGTGGCGATACTGATAAAGGCAAAGCGATGCAATGGTTAGCGGATGTCTATTCCAAGCAATATAACACTCCTGTGACCACCATTGCACTCGGTGACAGTGGTAATGACAACGCCATGCTCGAAGCTGCTGATCTGGCAATCCAAATCAAATCTCCCGTTCATGAGTTTCCTTCATTAGCGACGAAAAATCCCAGTATCAAAAGTAGTGAATTTGGTCCTAAAGGTTGGGCTGAATGCATTAAGCAAACTCTGCTGTCGTCATCGGCTGAATCACCTGTAAAGCAACTATCATTAGGAGGGGCGTAATATGGCCGATTTTTACCAAAATGGCATTGTCACCACAATGCATAATTTAACCCGACGTAGCCATGAGGAGCTGGAGCAAGATTTAATAACGTTTTCAAAAACACGTCCGTTAGGACTCATTTTGCCATCCTTGTATTCAGAACTAGAAGGTGATGCCCTTAAAGATATCGTCAGTAAATTAAAACAGGTGCCGTATCTATCTGAAATCGTCATTGGCTTAGATAGAGCCGATCTTAAGCAGTACAAACACGCGCTAAGCTTTTTTGGTGAATTACCGCAGCATCACCGTATTTTGTGGAATGATGGCCCACGCTTACAAGCGTTGGATGCAAAATTACAGGCATTGGGGTTAGCCCCCAAAGAGTTGGGTAAAGGTCGTAATGTATGGTACTGCATGGGTTATATTTTGGCTTCAGGCAAAACGGAATCGGTAGCGTTGCATGATTGCGATATTGTCACTTACGAAAAGTCGTTGCTGGCTCGTTTACTTTATCCAGTGGCCAATCCACAGTTTCATTACGAGTTTAGTAAAGGTTATTACGCGCGAATTTCGAATGGGCAAATTAATGGTCGAGTGTCACGCCTATTAGTTACGCCGTTGATTAAAGCGCTTAAAAAAGTGGTCGGTTATAACGAATATTTAGAATACATGGACAGTTTTCGTTATCCATTAGCGGGTGAGTTTTCATTTAGACGAGACGTGCTCAATGACCTGCGTATTCCAAGCGACTGGGGCTTAGAAATTGGTGTGCTATCAGAAATGCAGCGCAATTATTCTCATAACCGCATTTGTCAGGTCGACATTGCTGACAATTACGACCATAAACATCAAGACTTATCATTAGATAATGAAGAAGCTGGTTTGTCTAAAATGTCGATTGATATCACCAAAGCCTTTTTCCGTAAACTGGCGACGCAAGGACATACTTTCAGCAACGAATCGTTTCGAACCGTCAAGGCGACGTATTACCGTATTGCACTCGATTATGTCGAAACCTACCATAACGATGCCATCATGAATGGCTTGACCACGGACATTCATTTAGAAGAAAAAGCGGTAGAAATGTTTGCCCAAAATATCGTTACAGCAGGGCAACGCTTTTTAGATAATCCAATGGAAACTCCGTTTATGCCAACCTGGAGCCGAGTGGTGAGTGCCATGCCCGATGTACTTGAGCAACTTAAAGACGCAGTTGAAGCCGACAACGCTGAGTTTAGTTAACGTAAACGATTAACGAGGACACTTTATGTCAGTAATGGATGGATTACAGCAAAAGCTGCAGCAACAACTTAGCTGCATTTATAATGATATTGACATTAATATCAGCTTGTCAGCATTGGCAACTCAGCTTATCGATATCATGCGTATCACAGAGTATTGCCAAGTACCTGAGCCTTTTGCAAATCATTGGTCTGAAAAAGACATCATAATGATCACTTATGGTGACAGTGTGATCCAACAAGGCGAGCGACCGCTCACCACACTGGCGCAATTTATCGACAGCTATCTAAGTTGCATCAACGCAGTGCATATTTTACCCTTTTTCCCTTACAGTTCAGACGATGGCTTTTCAGTTATTGATTATTCAAGCGTCAACGAAGGGCTAGGCTCGTGGGCAGACATTAGTGCTATTGCCAGTAAACGGAGGTTAATGTCAGATTTAGTGATCAATCATTGCTCTAGTCGGAGCTTATGGTTTGAGAATTTCTGTAAAGGTGAGGGTATAGGTCATGATTACTTTTTTACTGCCAATCCAAATGATGACTTAAGCGCTGTCGTTCGGCCAAGAACCTCAGCATTATTAAGACCAACAGAAACACCTAACGGCACGGAACATGTGTGGTGCACCTTTAGCCATGATCAAGTTGATTTTGATTTTCGCAATCCACAAGTATTAATCGAGTTTGTGCGCATCATTCGTCAATATTTAGATGCCGGTGTGAGTATTTTTCGCCTCGATGCGGTGGCATTTTTATGGAAAATAGTCGGTAACAAATCCATTAATTTATCGCAAACCCATGAGGTTGTGCGTTTATTGCGGACCCTGATCGAGCATGCGCAGCAAGATGCCATAATCATTACCGAAACCAATATCCCCAATACTCAAAACTTAACTTACTTTGGCAATGCTAACGAAGCACATTGCATATATAACTTTTCCTTGCCACCTTTGTTGATCAACAGCCTTATTACTGGCAGCTGTTTGTATTTAAAGCGTTGGCTTATGAGCATGCCGCCTGCTCAAGATGGCACCACATACTTTAATTTTATTGCCTCTCACGATGGTATTGGTTTACGTCCAGCGGAAGGCTTACTTGAAGATGATGAGATTGATACTCTGGTCGAGACAATGAAACTGTTTGGCGGCCAAATTTCATCCAGAACCACAGAAGATGGCCAGCAAAAACCGTATGAAATGAACATCGCGCTGTTTGATGCACTTCAAGGCACCACTAAAGGCAAAGACTCATGGGGGATGCAACGTTTTGTGTGCGCGCATAGCATTATGTTAGCCCTAGAAGGCATTCCAGGTATTTATATTCACAGTTTATTGGGAACTCGCAATGACTATGAAAAGCTAGCTAATACTTCGCATAATCGGGCTATCAATCGTCACCGTTGGGATCTCAATCAACTAACAGATCAACTGAGTGATACTCACAGCGACCACAGCCAAGTGTTAACGACGCTCACTCATCTAATCAATATTCGTACCCAGCAAATTGCATTTCATCCTAATGCGACTCAATTTACCTTGCACCTTGGGTTACAGCTATTTGGTTTCTGGCGTCAAAGTCGTAATCGTAAACAAAGTATCTTCTGCATCAGTAATGTATCGGACCAAATTACTGATCTGCCCATTAATGAACTTAACCTTATTATTGCAGAATACTGGGTCGACCTATTAACCGGGCAGCAAATAGAAGACATCACCCAACCCATGCAACTGCAACCATATCAAACAGTGTGGATTAGTAATGTACGTCTCTAGGTCTGATTATGTCCTACTGCAATTCTTGGGACAGCTTCGTTGTTAAGAAGTTATAGAATCTAGCCGCGAAGCGTTCTAGTGACTAGCGTTAATTTGTTATGAAATCTTGTTAACTTGACAACGCCTTTGCTCTCTATAAGCTAATAACAATTAACGTCTTGTTTTTTGGAGCCTGTATGAAAACCCTATTTATCGCTGCTGCAGTATTGGCATTGAGCGCATGTAGTACCTTAAAATCATCTTCAGACTTCGATCCGTCGGTATCATTTAATCAATATAAAACCTACTCATGGGTAGAGAAGAAGGTTGATGATGCGGGCTATCATCTCGATGGACTCATGGATCAACGTGTTCGTGCCGCAATCGAAACCCAATTGAGCCAAAAAGGTATCAGTAAAACAGACAAGCAAAATGCAGACTTGCTGGTTAACTACATCACCAAAGTAGATAAAAAGATCAATATCGACACCTTTAATAGCCACTTCGGTTATAACCCATATTATGGTCCACGTTGGGGATTAGGTGGCAGCCTGCAAACTGAGACCACAGTTCGTGAATACGATGTTGGTACCTTAATGGTCGACTTAGTCGACAACAAAACAGGTAAGCTTATTTGGCGTGGCACAGTAGCTGATACTGTTCGAGAGCAAAACACCCCTGAAGAGCGGATCCAGATTATCAATCATGCTATTGATACAGTCATGAAGGATTATCCACCTAAGCCAGCACAGTAAACGTTGATGTTAAATAAACAACGCTAGCAAAAAGCCTCGATTACCGAGGCTTTTTTGTTGTGTGAGTCCTTTTACATCAGTGTTTTAGTATTAAATAATATTATAAAGCGCATAAGGTTAACTGTTCACACTACACAATAAGATTATACTGTTAGTGGGAATAGGGTCAGTTGACCTTTGTCAGTTGAATTTTGTTCGATGTAAGGTGTTAATCGAGGTGAGTGGATGCCGCCTAGCAATTTAAGCAACTATCACTTCGAGAAAATGCACTCAACAAAGAGTAAAACGTTTTAGCGGATCCTTCGAGCAGCGTTAGTTGGCGATTTCAAGGGAGTTATTGGCTTTTATGTGGCATCACGCCACAGCAAGGCCCAGTGTTATCATTTATTTTTTTCATAAACAACTAATGTGCAGCAACAAGCTTGGAAGACCAACAGACTCTAACTTAGTTGCATCCTTACACATCGCAATGATGATGCTGTCGATTCAAGCTATAGGCCGTAATGGTTAATATCCTAGATGACACAGGTAAATCGTTCAGTCTACAGTCTTGATTGACTTATCACTTTGTTAATACATTAGATGCAGTGACAAAAGTGGCTTTTTTGACTCTCAAGCGAATCTTTTGATGTGAATTACTGTTAATTACCACTTTTTAGAACACATAAAACAAAATTAACCGAATGCCATATGTTAAAAATGTTTTTTCAACGTCGAATGATAAATCAATTAGTTACTCAATAACGACTTGTGTTTTTGATGAAAATAAAATCAGCTGATGATTTAAACGCTGTATTTATAGGCATTAAGGCTTAAATACCCATTCAAAAGGATAGGGAAATTTGCTAGTATCCTAAGCCGTGAATGGGATGTCACTTGTTCAGACTGATGAACAAATCTAAAAAGTGAGACATAATGAAATCTTGGTATTTACTGTATTGCAAACCACGCCATGAAGTCCGTGCTCAGCAAAATTTGGCTTTGCAAGAAGTTGAAAGCTACTTACCAATGATCACCCAACAAAAAACAGTGCGTAACAAACCACAAATGGTTACCGCGCCTCTGTTTCCTAGCTATCTGTTCATCTATTTCGATCCTCAAATTACTAGTGTCAGTAAAATCCACAATACTCGTGGTGCAAACCGCATTGTGGGTTGTCGAGAAGACATGACTCCCATTGACGATAGAATTATTTCGGCGCTTAAAAGACGTGTCCAAGGCTATGTACCAGAAGAGAGCAAGTCGTTAGATAAAGGCGATAAGGTCAAATTTGTCGACGGGCCGTTTAAAGATCTTGAAGCCATCTTTGACGAGAACAATCCTGATAAGCGTTGCCATGTGTTATTTAACATTATGGGGCAGCAAAAACGAATTCTGGTTGAATTGACAAGTTTACAAGCGATATCAACAACCGATAAACCGACTTAAACAAACGGTTTGTCAGAGAATAGCGATTTTTGTTGTAGGAAATTGTCCATTTGTAAATTTAGGACTAATGTTTAAAAGGACTTTTTCACCCCTAAACGGTTAAATATTGTCCGTTTAAATAGCGTTTTTACTTTTATTTAACATAATACAAGTGTTTAGGTATTTTTTACTTGAGCATCCGAGTCTGTTTTTGATTATAATTCCGCGCTTGATTAGTGCTTGTTTCAGTTAAAAGCTAATAAAAATTAAAGATTCGTACAGCGAAGGGCATGTTGGAAGCCGTAATCCATGGGCGGTAGCGTGCAATAAAAGCCCTGATACTAGAACGCTAGGTTCTGTAAGCTTTAGCACTGGTCCGTGGAACTTGACGTACTATTTGCGTATTAACCTAGAATCTAGGTGGTTAAATCTTAACTGTGAAGCTATCGCTCACTATCTTTTTTTAACTGCATTAATGACAAAACTTTATTTGTCTATTCACAAAATAATATTGGAGATACCTGGTGTTACATAAAACCAAAAACTTGTTAATAGCTGGCTTATCAGCCCTTATTATTTTAACAACACAAGCCAATGCTGTGACACCTACACCGCAGATGCTTGAACAGTTTAAACAATTACCTAAAGCAGAACAGGAACGAATCGCCCGTCAATATGGTATCGATCCATCAATGATTTCTGGTAGTTCCAATAAATCTGTTAACGTTACAAATCCTAACGTAGTTGAACCTCGTGAAGATAAAGACAATAAAGAAGATAAAGATCAATACAAAGAAAAAAAGAAAAAGAACGAATTTGATTTTAAAGAAGACAGTGATAAAGACGCACTAAAACGTTTTGGTTACGAAATGTTTGAAGGCGAACCGACAACGTTTGCACCAGTAACAGATGTTCCTGTTCCAAGTGATTATATGGTTGGGCCTGGTGATGTTATTAAAGTTCAGTTATACGGCAAAGAAAGCAATGAATACAGCTTAACTATTAATCGTGATGGTACAGTACAAATCCCCGATTTAGGTCCTGTATCTGTGGCTGGATTAAGCTTTTCCGATTTACGTCAAGAACTGTCTAAGCGCATAAAGCAGCAAATGATTGGTATTGAATCAAATATTACTATGGGTGAATTACGTTCAATTCGTATTTTCATCGCTGGTGATGCTTACAAACCAGGCTCTTATACCGTATCAAGTTTATCAACTATCACTCAGGCGTTATTCGTAGCTGGTGGTGTCAATGAAATTGGTAGTCTTCGTAATGTGCAAGTTAAGCGTGGCGGTAAGTTAGTCGGCTCATTAGACTTATATGATTTATTGCTTCGTGGTGATGCTTCTGGGGACATTAATCTCCGTTCTGGTGACGTGGTATTCATCCCATCAATTGGCGGTTTAGTCAGTGTCGCTGGCGAAGTTCAGCGCCCAGCTATTTATGAACTGAAAAAGAATGAAACTATTGCCGACGTCATCAATATGGCTGCTGGTATCAAGCAAGGTGCTTATCCGAAAAATAGCAGTATTGAGCGTTATAATGCCAATGGCTTAAAAACCATAGTAAATGTCGATTTAACTTCCGCCAAAGGTAACAACACTTTAGCTAAAGCTGGCGATTACATTCGAGTTAAAAATGCTTCTAATCAGTATGAAGATGCCATTACGGTAGTTGGTGCAGTGGTTCGTCCTGGTAAATACCAATGGAAGCAACAGCGTATTAGCGATCTCATGCCATCAATATGGGGGGATTTACTCATATCTGCCGATTTAGATTATGGCTTAATCATTCGTGAAATAAATAAGCACGGCGACATCGAGACGTTACAGTTTGCTCCAGGTGAAGCAATTACTTCTCCTAATTCTGTTCAAAACCTTGCTTTACAGCCTCGTGATAAAGTGATGATATTTAACTTTAACGACGATACTCAAAATCGCTTTGAATTAAACTCGTTAGTAAAGAAACGCGTGAGTAAAGTTGAAGCATTGAAAGGTGATTCATTACTGGATGCAGATCTTTTCAAAGCAGGGTTCGAAACATTAGACAATTCAGTAGCAAAAAAATATACCAATGAGATTGCGGGCGTTGTCCTAAGTGAAAAAGAATCAGAAGAACAGTCGCTAGTCAGTAGCGAAGTTGCCAAAATGCTATCAAATCTTTTTGAAGATCGTGACTTAATCAAGCTTAGTAATGTGATGTCGCGAAAAGAGTTATTATATCCTATCGTAACCAAACTGACGCTTCAGGGTAACGCACAACAAGGTATAAAAATTGTTGCTATAGCAGGTAAAATTCGCCATCCAGGTGTTTATCCTTTAACAAATAACGCTACCGTAACCGATTTGCTTAAAGCTGCTGGTGGGCTGTTAGAAGGTGCCTACACTGAGCGAGCAGAACTAACACGTACACACACAACGTCCATAATATCGGATATTATCCATAAAACCATTAACCTTCATGCCGCGATTAATGGTAGTCAGGAAGACAATCTCGAGCTAAAAGGTCGTGATATGGTGACTATTCTGACGACTCCAGAGTGGCAAGAAAGAAAAGTTATTGAAATTAAAGGTGAAGTTAAGTTTCCCGGCACATATAACATTAGACGTGGTGAAAGGCTATCTGACGTGATCGCTAGAGCTGGTGGGTTCACTGAATTCGCATATCCTTCAGCGTCAGTATTTGTGCGCGAATCCGTGCGCATGCAAGAACAACTCGAAATTAAGAAGTTAGCTGACCAATTACGTCGAGATCTTGCCACTCGTGGTGTTTCAAAAGATGGATCGACCATTAATTATTCCGAAGCTCAGCTAATGTTAACTGATTTGGAAAACATAAAAGCGGTAGGTCGTTTGGTTGTTGATTTAAATGCAATTAAATTAGGTATCCCAGAAGCCGATCTTCAACTTGAAGACAGTGACGTATTGTATGTTCCAACGACTAAGCAAACTGTTGCAGTAATGGGTGAGGTTCAGCATCCTTCGACCCATAGATTTAAAGAAGGCTTAACGTTAGAAGATTATTTACAAATGTCTGGTGGCTCGAGAGAGCGCGGAGACGAAGACCGAATTTATGTTATAAAAGCCAATGGTTCAGTGATGATGCCAACTAAGAGCATCTGGTTTAGTTCCGAATCTCAAATTTCGGCTGGCGACACGGTTATCATTCCGTTAGACACTGAGTACAAAGATAACTTAACCCTTTGGACCCAAGTGACACAGATTATTTATAACACCGCCGTCGCATTTGCAGCGATTTCAGGTTTGTAACCTCGTTCAGTCTAGTATTGAAAATAGTTTTATACTGAATCACTTGAATGAATAAAAAGATAAAGATAATAATATGAACAAACTAAACATATATGACGATGTTTATAAGCCAGAACAGCAAGCTTTTCCTGCAACAGAAAATGATGTAATTGACTTTCGCTTGCTAGTAAAATCATTATGGAAAGATAAATGGTTAATTGCAGTCACAACTTTATTATTGTCCGTTGCAGCAGTTATCTTTGCACTATATCAGCCTAACATTTATCGATCTGATGCATTATTGGCACCAGCAGAAGCAGAGCAAGGCAGCGGTGGTTTAGCTGCTTTGGCTGGACAATTTGGTGGTTTAGCTAGCATGGCTGGTATCAATTTAGGTAATACTGGAAGTAGTGATAAGAGTAAACTGGCAATAGAGGTGCTAACCTCACGTTTTTTTATTCAAAACTTTATTGAAAAGCACGATATTTTAGCCGATGTGATGGCAGCTAAATCATGGGACTATAATAGTAAAGAGTTGAACTATGATTTAGATGATTACGACGTTACCAGTAACACATGGACTCGTGATGTCTCTGAACCATTTACAGCTAAACCTTCATTACAAGAAGCTTACAAAGAGTTTGTTGCTAAGATGATAGTTTCAACATCTAAAGACACCGGAATGACATCATTATCAATCGAACATGTTTCGCCAATAGTGGCACAAAAGTGGGTAACATGGTTAATTGCTGACATAAACGCAGACATGAAAAATCGTGATGTTAATGAAGCTGAGCGCAGTATTGCTTTCCTCAAAAAGCAAATCGAACAAACCAATGTTGCCGATATTCGCTCAATTCTATATAAATTAGTTGAAGAACAAGCAAAAACCATTATGTTTGCTGAAGTTCGTAATGAATATGTTTTTAAAACGATTGATCCAGCGCAAGTAACCCAAGAAAAGGCTAAACCTAAAAGAGGATTAATTGTATTATTAGGTGTTTTTTCTGGTATTTTTCTAGGGTTGTTTATCAGCATTATTCGTTATTTTTTCAAAAAATAAATCTTAGTGATTTAGTCCTTATTTAATTGAAGTATCCAAATTTATGCTAATAACAAATAGATTTAAATCTAGACGTCAGGCTCTAACGCAGAAGGTTATCTATGTTTACTGTCCTATCGAATTAGAGATTATGATAGGTCAAATAATCGATGATTTTTCATTTGATATAATAATCAATGATTTCTCAATTACAGACTTCAGCAAAAAAGTGATCTGTCATTATCAGGCATCCAGCTTAACCAAAGAGCAGCGAAATTTTCTGGTTGTCGCAACAGAGTTAGGTGCATGGGTTGAACCGCTTGTCAGTTACTTAGATGGACGATTAGGCTATACAGAAGTACGCCTGTTACATAGCAGCTACTTTCTGCACCAAAAAGCTTTTTCAATTTTGTCGACAAAACGCACTCAATTAGCAAAAAGAGTGGTGGACGTTGTCGCGGCATTATTACTGTCCATTGTGGCATTGCCAATCGGACTATTAACGGCCATAGCCATAAAGTTAGAAAGTCCAGGCAATGTGTTTTATAAACAAAAACGCACCGGCCAATACAATATCGAATTTGAAGTGATCAAATTTAGATCAATGCGAAATGATGCCGAAAGCTCAGGTGCAAAATGGGCTTCTAAAAATGACGCTCGAGTGACTAAAGTCGGTCAATTTATTCGTAAAACGCGTATTGATGAACTACCGCAAATCTTAAATATTCTCAAAGGCGAAATGTCGATAGTTGGCCCGCGTCCAGAAAGAGAATTTTTCATCAATACACTCGAGAAAGAAATTCCATACTATCGTTTTCGTCATGCAGTTAAGCCAGGAGTTACTGGCTTAGCACAAGTACGCTACCCATATGGCGACTCTATTGAAGATGCAGTCTGGAAACATAAATACGATATTTTTTATATAAAACACCATAGTACCAGGTTAGATGTCAAAATTTTATTCCGAACCATAAGAGTGGTTCTCTTTGGAATGGGCAGATAGTTTTCGATTTGGTAAATAGATAAAAGAGACATATTGTGAAAATTCTTATTACAGGTGGTGCAGGGTTTATTGGTTCTGCAGTTGTTCGTCACATCATCGCTAACACTCAAGACAGTGTTATCAATGTCGATAAACTCACTTATGCAGGTAACCTCGAATCGCTAGCAACAGTTAACGACAATTCTCGCTACCATTTTGAACAAGTGGATATTTGCGATCACGCAGAGTTAAAACGTGTTTTTGCTACTTATCAACCAGATGCAGTCATGCATCTAGCAGCAGAAAGCCATGTTGATCGTTCAATTACCGGTCCGTCTGATTTTATCCAAACCAATATTGTCGGTACATATACCTTACTTGAGGCAACCCGCGAATATTGGAATACACTTACGCCAGAAGCTAAGTTGGCTTTTCGTTTTCATCATATTTCTACAGATGAAGTGTATGGCGATCTCCCTCATCCAGATGAGGTTTCAGCAACAACTAATTTACCTTTGTTTACTGAAACTACAGCTTATGCCCCCAGCAGCCCATATTCAGCGTCAAAAGCATCAAGCGATCATCTTGTTCGAGCTTGGTTACGCACTTATGGATTACCAACAGTGATCACTAATTGTTCTAATAACTATGGTCCTTACCATTTTCCTGAAAAACTCATCCCACTGGTTATTTTAAATGCACTAGAAGGTAAGTCGTTGCCAATTTATGGCAAAGGTGACCAAATTCGTGATTGGTTATATGTAGAAGATCATGCGCGTGCGCTTTATAAAGTGGTAACAGAAGGTAAAGTCGGCGAGACCTATAATATAGGCGGACATAACGAAAAACAAAACCTCGAAGTTGTTCAAACGATATGTACAATTTTAGATGTTTTAGTGCCTAAAAATAATCCTTATGCCGACCAAATTACTTATGTTACCGACCGACCTGGTCACGACCGACGCTATGCCATTGATGCCAGCAAAATGAGTAAAGAACTCAACTGGACACCAGTCGAAACATTCGAAACTGGCTTACGCAAAACCATTCAATGGTACTTAGATAATCAGTTATGGTGCCAGCACGTGCAAGATGGCAGTTACCAACGTGAGCGTCTAGGTATTAACGCATAAGTTGCAGCAATATGCAGTTAAGCCAGTGGGTAACATTATTATTTTATGATTCGGTTTAGCATATACCGTAATCCGTATTCGAGGTTTTATGAAAGGCATTATTTTAGCCGGTGGTTCAGGTACAAGACTACATCCCATAACAAAAGGCGTATCAAAGCAATTACTGCCTATTTATGACAAACCAATGATTTACTACCCATTATCGGTATTAATGCTGGCGGGAATTAACCAAATCCTCATCATTACTACTCCAGAAGAACAAGATGGATTCATTCGTTTATTAGGTGATGGCAGTCAGTTTGGTATAAACCTTACTTATGAAGTTCAACCATCACCAGATGGCCTTGCTCAAGCATTTATTATAGGTGAATCATTCATAGGTTCAGACGATGTCTGCTTAGCATTGGGTGACAACATCTTCTTTGGCCAAGCGTTTGGTAAACAATTAAAGCATGCAGTTCAAAACCTATCTGGAGCAACGGTATTTGGTTATCAAGTCATGGACCCAGAACGTTTTGGTGTCGTCGAGTTTGATGAAAACTTTAAAGCGTTATCAATAGAAGAAAAACCGACAACGCCTAAATCAAACTGGGCTGTTACAGGACTTTATTTTTACAATAATTCTGTGGTCAATATTGCTAAAAATGTTAAACCATCTGTACGTGGTGAGCTTGAAATTACCTGTGTTAATCAGGCTTATTTAGAGCAAGGTAACCTAAACGTTGAGCAATTAGGACGTGGTTTTGCATGGTTAGACACAGGTACTCATGACTCATTGTTAGAAGCGTCACAATTTGTTCAGACAGTTGAAAAAAGACAAGGTTTCAAAATTGCCTGTTTAGAAGAAATAGCCTTATTACAGGGCTGGTTAACAAAACAGCAAGTACGCGACATTGCACAAACCTTAGCTAAAACTGGTTATGGTCAATATTTATTGAACATTACAAAATAATTTCAAAAAAGAAACCAATATGAATATTATCAAAACAAAAATTAAAGATTTGTTAATTATTGAACCCAAAGTATTTGGTGACGATAGAGGTTTCTTCTATGAAACATTTCAAGCTGAACGTTACAAAGCTGCTGGAATAGATGCTGACTTTGTCCAAGATAACCGTTCACGTTCAAGCCAAGGTGTTCTAAGAGGTTTGCACTTTCAAAAAACGAAACCTCAAGGGAAGCTAGTCACGGTAACAGATGGTGAAGTCTTCGATGTTGCGGTTGATTTACGCCCAGGCTCTGAAACATTCGGACAACATGAAGCGATAATATTAACCGGACAAAATAAGTTACAGTTTTACGTGCCACCTGGGTTTGCTCATGGTTTTTGTGTACTCAGCGACACTGCAGACTTCCAATATAAATGCACAGATTACTATGACCCATCAGACGAAAGTGGTTTATTGTGGAACGATCCAAGCCTGCAAATACAATGGCCATTAAGCAAACCACTATTATCTGATAAAGACATGATTCAACCCACATTAGACGCGATTAAAGATAAACTTATTAACGGGTGGGGGCAATAAATGGCGCTTTATACCGTATTTGGTGGCCGAGGTTTTATTGGTTCAGAAATCGTCAATCAACTTCAAGCTCAAGGCCATAGTACCTTTGTACCTGCAAGAGATGACACGAGTTTGTTCGAGCGCGATCTGGGGATTGTTTTATATTGCGCCGGCAACGGCGACTGTAAAAATACCCCATTTTCTGTATTAGAAGCCAATGTCAGTCTACTAGCCCAACTATTGCAGCATGCAAAGTTTGAACGTTTACTCTATGTATCTTCAACTCGAGTATACATGAATCAAGCATTAGCTAATGAACAAGCAAACCTAACTGTTTGTGTTGATGATAACCGTCGTCTATTCAATTTAACTAAGTTAGTCGCAGAAGAGTTATGCCTTAAAAGCGGTCGAAATGTCTGTATTGTTAGGCCAAGTAATGTTTATGGCGTTGCCTTAAATAGTCCGTTATTTTTACCCGCTATTACTCGTAATGCGATAAACCATGGCAAAGTTGACATGTATATCGCTAAAGATTATGCCAAAGATTATGTTTCAGTAAAAGATGTTGCTTCTAGCTGTATCGAAATTGCGTCAACCGATCAATGCCACAATCAGATCATTAATGTAGCTGCAGGTTATAACATCACCGCAAAACAAATTGCTGATGTGTTACAGGAATATACACAAAGTGAGATTATCTGGCATGAAATAGATTTCCCTAATGAGTCTTTTCCAATAACAGACATAACTACAATAAATCAATTGATTACAGACTTTACGCCTAATAATGTGTTAGTTGATTTAAAAGACATGATTACCGAGTTTTCAAAAGTGTTAAGAACCAATTAATGAGCGGGTTTAATCGTTTATTAAAAAACTCTTTGGCTAATATAATTAATGGTTTTTCAAATGTTATCTTAGGCATTGTAATATCGCCATTTTTGATAAATATATTAAGTTTGGATGAGTTTTCAGTTTGGTCTATTTGTCTTCAAGCTGGAATTGCGGTTAGTATTTTTGGCGTAGCAGGACAAATAACCATAGGTCGCTTTACATCTCAGTTCAAGTTTAAAAATGATGAGCTAGGGTTAAATCGCGTTATTAACAACTACTTCAATATTATCCTCTATATTTTTATATTTTTCCTACTCGTACTTTCTGTTGTTCTTGTTAATTTTGAATCAATATTTTCGAGTATTCCAAATGAGATAATTTTTGAATCAAAAATAGCATTCTTACTAGTTTTTGGCTCATTTACTCTCGGTATATTTGCGACGGTTTTCATTGGTTATTTCATCGGAATTGAAAAGAACCATGTCACGGCAAATATTAACCTAATATCTAGAGTGTTTATTGGTATTGTAGTGGTATTTTTAGCCGACTATGGCTTAATTGCAATCGCGTCAGGTTACTTTGTGATTAATGTGATTTCATATTTGTTTATGTATAAACAGTTTTGCGCTTTTGAACAACATCATTTTTCATTTGGTTTACAAGGTAAAATTGACGAGCTTATTAAGTTCTTTGGTGGGCTAACGATTTGGAATGTGGCGCAGTTTCTGATATCAGGAATTGGTATTTTTGTTGTTTCTATTTACGACTTCGATAATCTTGCTTTTTTTGTTCTTGCGATGACGATGGTTAACGCCATTGTCGGTTTGCTTGGTGCGATTGTAAATCCAATCATTCAACCTATAGTCAAGCTGAATGAGAGTGGTAACCAAAAAGGGGTTGATGAACTGGTTATGTCGTTATCGATGATTTTTGCATTGACGATATTCCTAGGCGTTAACCTTTCCAGCTATATCTCCTTACCGATACTTCAGCTTTGGGTTGGCGACAGTAATGGCACATTAGCCAATAACTACTTCAATTACTTATTGGTCGCGTTTGCTATTCGAATGGTTATTGCACCTTACGGTATGAAACTAGTTGCAAATGCTCAGCAACTAAAAATTGCCCACTTTCCTGTTTTCGAAGGCGTGTTGAATTTCATACTTTCGATTATTTTAGTCAAAGAATTTGGTGCAATCGGTGTAGCATATTCGACTATAATCTCAGCTATTACGATTATGTTTGTCTATACATTAAAATACTCAAAAGAAACCATTTTAGATCAGAGTCTCATAACCATTCTTTTATCATTTCTGATCATCCCTTTTTTTACCGTACTATCAGTATATTTATTTAACTCTTTAACCGTGAGTAGTTATTATTCTTCAATTCTATTAATTATCTCTATATTAGTAATTTATATGATTAAGGTTAATGTGTATAGAGTTAAATTTATCTTAGATAATACTAAGCCTTTAATTTGATGTTGGTGGTTATATGTTTGGTAAATTGATAAATTTGTACTACAAACTAAAGTACCGACGTTTAGATAAAAGAGTCGTCATTAGTAAAACAGCATTTATTCATCACGCTGGTACTTTTATCCTTAACGATAATAAGGACGCCACGATACAAATACATGATAATGTATATGTTGGGCGATTTTGTAATATACATACAGGCTCAAAAGTTTCTATTGGCGCTAATAGTGTATTAAGTGATTATGTGTATTTAAGTACGCTCTCTCATGGGCTTGATCCGCTTAAGGGTCCAATAATGCAACAATCTAGTTTCGATAAAGGTAGTATCATTTTAGGTGAAAACGTCTTCCTTGGTTTTGGTGTTAAGGTGATGCCTAACATTAAATTAGGTGATTGGTGTATAGTTGGTGCTGGCTCAGTTGTCACTAAGTCCTTTCCAGAATACTCAATGATCGCGGGGAATCCTGCCAAGTTAATTAAAAAGTACGATCTTAATCTTAATAAATGGATTGGTATTAATGAATTTAATCGTTAAGTTTAATAGCTTATTTTATTTGTTTTTTTCACAAACTTTCTATCGTTTACTTATGTTTCAGTTCGGTAGTAAAAGTAGAATAATTAAACCACTATTAATATTGAATTATAAACATATCTCTGTTGGTAATAACGTACTCATTCGAAATGGTGCAAGAATTGAAGTTGTTGATCCACAAAACGAAGTTGTTATAAAGATCGGTAATAATGTCAATATAGAACAAAATGTACATATCGTCGCACGTTACTTAGTTCAAATTGGTAACAATGTAACCATTACTGGCGGTTGTTCGATTGTCGACGTGATTCATCCCTACGATGAAATAAATAGTGAACATAAAATTGGCGATCGAATCTCTCAAGGTGCTTACCCTGTATATATTGGGGATGATTCTTTTGTTGGCTACGGGGCACATATTAGTCCGAATGTTAGAGTTGGGAAAAATTGTATCATCGGTGCAAACTCTGTCGTCACAAAAGATGTACCAGATTACTGTGTAGTTGCTGGTGCACCAGCCAGAATAATCAAACGTTATTGTCATGAAAGCCAGTCTTGGAAAAAAGTTAACCATGAATCAACATAAAAAACTGGGTCTAGTTACTGTTTTATTTAACTCACCAGACGTATTAGACGACTTTTTTGTTAGCTTGTCCTGCCAGAATTATAAACACTATCAGGTTTATATTATTGACAATAGTACCATTCCTGAGCCGTTAGCCAAATCGCGAGAGCTAGCTGAACGTTATCAAATCCCTGTTACCTTTATCGATAACAAAGGCGATAACGTTGGAGTCGCAGCCGGTAATAATCAGGGGATAGATGCTGCATTAGATGACAACTGCGATCTGGTATTGTTTATTAACAATGACCTGATTTTTAAAGATGAAAATGTACTGTCCAATCTAGTCAACAGCATGAACGCAGATGCATTAAATATGTGTAGCCCTGTTATCCTCAATTATCCGGCAAAAAAAATCTGGTACGCTGGCGGATATATCGACTCAATTAAAGCCGTTGCTCCTCATCACAGTATAGATGATGAATACATTCCTAAAAGTATACAACGTGCATCGTTTGACTACGCACCTACCTGTTTCTTAATGGTTACGGCGGCATTGCTTCGTAAAGTAGGGCGTATGGATGAAAAGTACTTTGCATACTACGACGACACTGATTTCTTGTTTCGTTGTAACCAAGCTGGATACAAAGTAGAACTACTGCCAAATGTGGTAATCTATCACAAAGTGGGGAGCTCAACTGGTGGTGATTTATCCTACTTTGGAGCCTATCATCTAGCTCGAAATAGAATTTACTTTATCCGTAAAAACATTAGTGGCATAAGAAAGTATATTAGTTTGCTTTACACTGTATCGACTCGTGGTATTAGACTTTTATCAGCCACCCCTGAAATTAGTCAGGCGATAAAAAAAGGGATGGCGGATGGTTTCAAAATGTAATCGTAATACACCGCAAGCATTATTGATGTTTTTTGCTTTTTCAATGATATTATTTTTCCCTTCTTTAACGATGATTTTATTAGGCCAGTCATCTTTTACACTAGGGATTGTAGCAGCCTCTTTGTGTATTTCGTTTTTCTTAGGCATTCATTTTTATTTACACAGAACGGTCAAACTCGACCAAAGCGTTATTTTTGCTTTACTCATTATAGTGTCATGTTGTTTGTTTATTTTTGTGCACCTATTTTTTGTAAACCAACAATTACCAATGCTAGTTGAAGTGGATGCAAAACGATTTATTTTCAGCTTTGCCTGTATATTTATCGTTGTGCTATCAGCTTTTTTAGCCGCTTTATATTTAAAAAATAACTCAACTACATATCATTTTTACAATGTAGTTAATATTTGTGGCATCTTATTGTTATTAAATGGGTTAATTAGTTTAACAAAAATAGATTTTTTTAGTACAGGGCTAGCTAAGCCAACATTTTTGTTTCTTGAACCGTCACATTTTGCATTAGTAGTCACCCCGTTTTTAATCTATTTTTGCCTCACTCTTTCTCGAAATAAAGCGTTATTACTCCTGCTTATTGTTGCAAGCTGGGCTGGCTATATTCAAAATTTAACCCTGTTGATGGGGGTTGTATTAGCGTTTACGATTTCTACCCGACAAAACTTAGTATTTGCAGCACTGTTATTTACGTTATTTGTTGGTGCGCTAATCACCTTGCTGGGTATCGATAGCCTAAGCTATTTTACCGATCGACTGGTTCTCTCTGGTGATAACGACAACTTATCTGTACTGGTATTATTTCAGGGTTGGCAAAATGCGATAGAGACATTAACAACTCAATCGTACCTAGGTGGTGGTTTTCAACAGTTTGGTGTAACCACTGTTTACGGTTCTGTGTCCGACAAGCTTTATGCATTGCTTGGTTTCAGTATTAATCAATTTGATGGCGGCGCAACTGCCCCTAAACTTGTCGGCGAGTTTGGTATATTCGGAATCGCATTTCTATGTGGTTACTTAATCTTTTATCTAAAAGTATTCTTAACACTAAGAAGCAATGCATCTGTTTCTAAAATGGATGTATTTTTTTATGCCATTTTTCTAGCCAGTTTTCTCGAGTTTTTTATTCGTGGTGTCGGCTATTTCAGCCCTCTAATGTATCTATTTCTGGTAAGTGTTTTTTATTTCACTGTACAAAAAGCAAAAATTAAGTTGGAAAAAAATGAAACTGATTGTTGATGGTATTATCGAAAACTTACAAGACAACGGTGGTTGTACCGTTTACTTTGCGCAAATACTTTCTTTTATGCAAAACAACAAAATCAATCTTAACTATATTAGGTTTAAAGACACACAAGGTCATATCCCACTATTTGGCGAAAACACCCAAGTAAACTTTCAAGCTCCCAAGTGGCAAGAAAGATGGCGAGACGTAAACCTCCAACAAGTCACTAACGATACTGTTTTTCACTCAACTCATTACCGTTTAGCCAAACAAAAAGTAAAAACGGTGACTACAGTACATGACTTTACCTATGAGCTGTACCGAAAAGGACCTGCTAAATGGATGCATTCTTGGCAAAAATTTAGAGCGATTCGTAATAGCCATTTAGTTATCTGTGTATCGCAAAACACCGCCGATGATTTAATGAAATTTTGCCCTATCGATCCAAGTAAAATTCGAGTGGTTTACAATGGTGTGTCATCTGATTACTACCCGCTCGATAATACAGAACAAACGAATGAAGTGGTGTTTATCGGCGCCCGTGGATGGTACAAAAACTTTACCTTAGCGGTACAAACATTAAAGCATCAACCAGACTTAACGCTATCAATTGTCGGTGGTGGTAAGTTGTCTGATGAAGAACTCCAGTTGCTTGAAGCGACAATACCTGGTCGATACGAGTGGTTGGGGCGCTTAACCGATGAACAGCTAAATAAATTATATAATCGCGCTCATTGCTTATTTTATCCTTCTAGCTACGAAGGATTTGGTATACCGGTTATTGAAGCCATGCGTTCAGGTTGTCCGGTAATAGCGGTTAACGTGTCTTCTATTCCAGAAGTGGCGGGCTCAGCAGCCATACTCACTCAACAAGCTGACGTGGCAAGCTTTAACCAAGCATTTTCCACATTATATAATCAACAGGTACGCAGCGATATCATTCAAAAAGGATTTCAACAAGCGAGTCGCTTTTCATGGGAAAAATGTTACCAAGATACTCTCGCTGTTTATCAAGAACTTGATGCAATATCTTTGTAAAGGAATATATTTTGGGTAATTTAATCAAACATTATGGCTTCTTTGGTATTCTGTCATTAGCTTATGAGAAAGTATTGACCTATTTTCTGTTCAAACAAGCCAAAATAATACGTCGTCCATTTGATTGCCGCGGCAAAAAAAATATTCAAATCGGTAAAGGGTTCTCGACTGGCCGTTATTGTCGCTTCGAAGCCCATGGTCAAGATGGTGAAATTAATATTGCTATTGGTAACAATTGTCAGGTGAATGACTCTGTGCACATCGCGGCCCTGAAAAGTGTCAGTATTGCCGACAATGTGTTAATCGCCAGTCGAGTATTTATTACCGATCTCAATCATGGTAGCTACGGCGGTGACTTGCATTCAGACCCTCTATCAATATGCAAAGACAGACCATTAACAGGTACGCCCGTCGTAATAGAGCAAAATGTATGGTTAGGTGAAGGAGTGGTTGTTTTACCAGGTGTAACCATTGGCCAAGGTACAATCATTGGCGCTAATGCTGTGGTATCTAAAAATGTACCCGCATTTTCAATTGCGGTAGGTAACCCTGCCAAAGTAATTAAAACCTATAACTTCGAGCAAAAAAAGTGGCTAGCAATTCATGGGTAAAAACGACCACGCAGTATTAATTTGTCCCGCATTTTTCGACTACAAAGTACTGATAGAAAATCAACTAACAAAGCGTTTTACTTCTGTACACTCTTTTTCCGACAGACCGCTATGTTCTTCTATTGGCAAAGCATTAATCAAATATAACGTAGCTAATTACAATCACTTTATTTCGCGGCAGTATAGTCAACAATTACTCGAAAAAATCACCCCGTTAATACACAATATAACTACTGTTATTATCGTCAAAGGCACCTGTATTTCACCGCTTTTAATAAAGGGGATTAAGAAGTTAAACCCTAATGTCCGAGTGCTTGTATATTGTTGGGATTCCATAGCTAACTCAAATGGATTTGTTCAATTAGCTGCAGTGGCAGATAAGGCGATGTCATTCGACTTTGCCGATTGTCAGCAGCACCAATTAGAGTATGTGCCATTATTCTATCCGGACGATAATACTAGCATCGCTGAATCAAACAAATCAGCTAAGTGCTTTCAATACAGTTTCATTGGCAGTTATCACGGCGACAGAGCAAAGCTGTTATATAAGTTGCTCAATAATGAACAAACCATCTCTGCTAAGTCATTTATCAAAATCTATTTTCAAAGCAAAATACAATTCTGTGTATTTTATCTACTCGATCCCTATGTAAGAAAGTGTCCTAAAGAATGGATTACATTTGATATTATTGATCGAGATACCATGAACGATATTTTCTTCGATAGTCGTTTCATTATCGATATACACCATAAAGGACAGTCTGGCTTAACCATGAGAACATGGGAAACTTTGAGCCTAGATTACAACTTGCTGACAACAAATCCTTATGTGTTATTACACCAACCAATTGCAGCCATCGACATTCTCGATCGCACTAATGGAATCGTGTGGAACAAGGATCAAAAACAACAATTTGTTACGCAAGTTGCCATTGGCAATATATCGACAACACCTCTTTCCTTGTCCCATTGGTTGGACACACTTTTAAGATAGCATTGGCGGCATTATGACAATTACACCTATTATTATGGCTGGCGGTTCAGGTACACGTTTATGGCCGCTTTCGCGCGGTAATTACCCCAAGCAATTTTTAACGTTAAGTGGTGAGCAAACAATGCTTCAAAACACCATTACACGTTTAAAGGGGCTTGAACATACGCCTGCAATGCTAATCTGTAATGAAGAACATCGTTTTATTGCAGCAGAACAAATTAGGCAGCTAGGGGTTAACCATAGCGGCATCTTTTTAGAGCCAGTAGGCCGAAACACTGCACCAGCGATTGCGTTAGCAGCGTTCAAAGCCACAGAGCAAGGCCAAGATCCGTTATTGCTAGTGCTGGCTGCAGACCATGTTATTGACGACGTAAGTGCGTTTCAACAAAGTGTCGCAAAGGCGGCAGAGTTAGCTGCACAAGACAAGTTAGTGACGTTTGGTATCGTAGGTAACAAACCAGAAACCGGCTATGGCTATATAAAACGCGGTCAGCAATTTCAAAGCGGTTTTGTTGTCGACAGTTTTGTTGAAAAACCCGATTTAGCTACAGCGCAGCAATATATTCAAAGCGGTGATTATTATTGGAACAGCGGCATGTTTTTATTTAAAGCTAGCCGCTACTTAACCGAGCTAAAAGCGTTTCGACCAGACATATATGCCGCCTGCGAAGCAGCCATGCGAGTACAAAATAATGATCTGGACTTTATTCGTGTCGACAAAGCCGCGTTTGAAGCTTGTCCAGATGAATCCATTGACTATGCAGTAATGGAGCAAACTCAAGATGCCGTCGTTGTACCAATGGACGCTGGTTGGAGCGACGTAGGTGGTTTTGCGGCATTATGGGATGTGTCTGAAAAAGACAATAATGGTAATGTGTTTAAAGGCGATGTTAAAGCTGTCGATACTAAAAACACTTTGGTCTTTGGTGAAGATAAACTAGTGGCTACTGTTGGTGTTGAAAATTTAGTCATAGTCAATACTAAAGATGCGGTATTAGTTGCACATAAAGATCATTCACAACACGTTAAAGCAATTGTTAATCAGCTTAAGTCTGAACAACGTTCTGAAGTCACGTTCCACCGTGAAGTTTATCGTCCCTGGGGACAATACGACTCAATTGATAACGGTGAGCGCTTCCAAGTTAAACGCATTACCGTCAAACCTGGTGCGAAATTGTCAGTACAAATGCATCATCACCGTGCCGAACATTGGATTGTAGTTTCGGGTACTGCCAAAGTAACCAATGGTGACAAAGACATTCTATTAACCGAAAACCAGTCTACCTATATTCCAGTTGGCGTTATTCATGCATTAGAAAACCCTGGCAAAATGCCATTAGAACTTATCGAGGTTCAATCGGGTTCGTATTTAGGCGAGGATGACATCGTCCGTTTTGAAGACCGTTACGGCCGTGTGGAAGGGAAATAACTGATGTTAAACACTAACGTAACTTTAGCTCAAAGCGGCGTGCTTTTTGGTACCAGTGGTGCACGCGGATTAGTTGAGCAATTTACCCCAGACGTATGTGCTGCATTTACCCATGCCTTTGTGTCAGTTATGCAGCAAGACTTTACCTTTGATACAGTCGCCATTGCCATAGACAATCGTCCAAGTAGTTATGCTATGGCACAAGCTTGTGCACAAGCATTAGCGCAACTAGGCCTTAAATCGCAATATTACGGCGTAATACCAACACCTGCATTGGCTTATGTTGCCATGCAACAAAACATGCCTTCAATTATGGTTACCGGAAGTCATATTCCGTTCGACCGTAACGGACTTAAGTTTTATCGGCCAGACGGCGAAATATCTAAGCAAAATGAACAGGCGATTCTCTCTAGCCAAGTTGCATTTAGAGCATTAACAGAACTCGATCCATTAACCGTTAATCCAAATGCTGCACAACAATATATTCAACGTTATGTAAATGTATTCAGCAATACATTATTACAAGGTAAGCGAATAGGCATTTACCAACATTCCAGTGCTGGCCGGGATATCTATCCTGAATTGTTTAGTAAACTAGGAGCAGATGTTGTTACCTTAGAACGTAGTGATGTGTTCGTTCCCATAGACACAGAAGCGGTGAGTGAACAAGACTGCCAGAAAGCGCTAGATTGGGTAACAACACACAAGCTAGATGCACTGTTTTCAACCGACGGTGATGGTGACCGCCCTATGCTAGCCGACGAAAACGGTCATTGGTTAAGAGGTGATATTTTAGGACTATTGTGCAGCAAATACCTAAATATTGAAGCGCTGGCTATTCCTGTTAGCTGCAATACAGCAATAGAGCAAACCGAATTATTTAAAACGGTTAAACGAACTAAAATTGGTTCACCTTATGTTATTGAGGCTTTTGCTCAGCTGTTAACTCAGTACGGCACAGTGGCAGGCTTTGAAGCCAATGGCGGCTTTTTACTTGGCAGTGACTTAAGTTTAAATCAGTCTCAATCAAGTTTAACGGCTTTACCAACACGTGATGCAGTGTTACCGGTTTTAGCAGTATTAGCCTTATCACAAGCAACAGGTATTGCTGCCCAAGTAGCCCATTTACCGCAACGTTATACTCATAGCGACCGATTAAAAAATTTTCCAACCGACAAAAGCAAAGCCATTATTGCAATGGTGCATGCATCTCCCCAAGAGTTACTAACGACATTGGGCGTAAATGCCGATGAACTTATTCATGTTGATGCAACCGATGGCCTGCGGCTAACCCTAGTAAGCGGATTAATTATTCATTTGCGCCCGTCGGGTAATGCTCCTGAGTTTCGTTGTTATGTTGAGGCCGATAATCTTGAAACTGCAAAACAATGGGTAGCTAATGTATTAACTGCTATGACTCGCACTTTGGCGAACATGTAGCGTTTAATATTAGGGATCAAGGCTAGTGTTCAAGGCTAGTGCATGAAATTTGGCGATAACATGTAGCAATCATTTATTGTCACTAACAAATCCTATTAAGATAATGCAACCAAGCTACTGCAAGTTAACAACAGCAGTAGCACACACTAAAGTAGAAAAGGGTGTATCAGTTGGTTTCGGTTAAAATATGCAATTACACTGACAAAATAAAAAGTTAACTACAGGTAGAACAATTAAAAACGTCAATAAATGTGTATTTTTACTTCAAAAAAAGGATATTGCATCAGCAATATCCTTTTTTTATGATTAAAAATAAATACAGCAAGTCAAATATCTAATTATAACCGTTAGCATATTTTTATCATGATGATTTATCGAGAGATCATACAGTATATTAGTTTTTGGGGCTGTAGTGTTTCCGTCATGTAATCGCAATATAATGGCAAAATTAATCACGATATTGTCATTTCTGTCTGTAAATTACAGAAATTTTAAGTATAATCAGCGCTCAAAATGCATATACGACGTGATTTAGCCGTAAATGCTTGAAAATGGAAGTTTCGTTGAGATTTTAGGCATGCTGGGAGCCGTAACCTATGGGCGGTAGCGTGTCTAAAAATCGATATCAAGCTTAGACATGGTATCAGGCGATAGTGAGCGATGACTAAAATCTAGGCCGCTACGCTTTTGCTTCTAGTCTCTAAGCTTTAAATATTTGATAGTAGCGCTCTAGTCGTTAAGCTTTTTCTTTCTAGACCGCCACGAAGTTAATGCGCTTAACTTCTACATTCCCCGAACAAATAATGGATTATGTTCACTCAATTCTAATAAGAAACATGTAAATGCATTCGTTTCTTATCGAGTCATCTAATCCTCAAATTATAAAAACGATAACAAACGAACTAGACTCTAGACAGCTATGCGAATAGTGCGCTTCTAGGAACTGCTTCGCAGTAAAGATTTTATAGCAGCGTAACAATCTAGCAACTAGGCCTTTGCTTTCTAGCTTTTACCCTTAATGCTAAAAATTTACATAAATTGGAATCATACAATGACGTTTAGTTACAAAACACTCATAACATCATTTTTGCTTGTATCTGCGTCGGGTTGCGCCATTGTACCCGGCAGTCATTTTGAGGGGATTGATTCTGGTGATCAAACAAGAAGCCTCGAACAAGACTTAGACAAGGTCAATATTCAAATTATTGATGCATCATTAATAGCACAACAAAAACAACGTCGAAAAAGTGCTAAACCGATGTCCAGTTATGCAGGTATCGATACGAGCAATTATAACTATAAGTTAGGAATTGGTGACGTATTAACCATAGGTGTATGGGACCATCCAGAATTAACCATTCCGGCTGCGGTTCAACGTACTGCCGAGTTTGATGGTTTTAGGGTACAACAAGATGGCACTATTACTTATGCTTATGCACCCAATATTCCTGCGGTAGGGAAAACAGTCAGACAACTGCATAAAGAATTGGTTGAACGGTTAAGTAAAGTCATAACAGACCCACAAGTGGATATTAAAGTGGTTGGCTTTAGAAGCCAAAAAACCTATATCACCGGTGAAGTGTCAAGCCCTGGTGTTGTTCCCATCACAGAAATTCCATTAACCCTTATTGATGCATTAAACCAGGCGGGCGGTTTATCAGAATCTGCCGACTGGCGTACGGTGACATTTACCCGTGGCGAAACCACCGAGATTATAGAGTTAGACAAGTTTTATGCTCAAGGTGATATATCGCAAAACCGTTTGCTGCAAGACGGCGACATAGTACATGTAAACCGTAACGATGCGCAAAAAGTGTTTGTATTGGGCGATGTCAAAAAAGCTGGCACCGTCATGCTTAACCGTTATGGCTTAAACCTGGCTGAGGCGCTAAGTGATTCAGGCGGATTAAATGAAAATACTGCCGATGCTAACGGTATATTTGTACTGCGAAAACGCGATTATCAACAAACGGGTATTTTAGCCGATGTATATCAATTACACGCTAAGAACATTGCCTCCTTGGTACTAGCAGAGCAATTTGAGTTACAACCACACGATATTGTTTATGTGACCTCAGCACCATTAGCGCGTTGGAACCGCGTAATCAGCTTATTACTGCCATCGGTCTCGACATTAGATAGAATTGATGGCATATCCAATTAAGGGCTTTACACCATGTTTGATTCAGTATTAATGGTATGTGCTGGCAACATTTGCCGCAGTCCAACAGCTGAGTATGTTTTAAAAAGCAAGCTTACCGATAAAAATATCACAGTATCCTCAGCAGGGTTAACCGCATTAGTCGCTAAACCTGCTGACGCCATGGCGCAAAAGATTGCCTTAAGTCATGGCGTGGTAATGGACACCCACCAAGGTCAGCAATTGTCGTCGCAGTTAATTGCAATTAATAGTGTCATTCTAGTTATGGAACAACGCCATTTAAACGATGTTCACAGCCGCTACCCAGAGGCGCGTGGCAAAACGTTTTTATTAGGGAAATGGATTAATAATGCAGAAATTCCCGATCCGTATCGCCAAAGCCAAGAAGCCTTTGAGCATGTGTACGCATTAATCGATAGCGCATGTAGCGCTTGGCAAAAATATCTATAAGGAATGGCAACTTAATGAGTGCTCAGCCTACAACAAAAAAAACTGATAACCTTGCTCAACAAGCACAAGAAATCGATTTAATGGCATTGTTTGGCGCCTTGCTAGACCGCAAATATTTTATTATCGGTTTAACAGCGTTATTTATGTTTGTTGGCGTTGTGTATGCGGTGTTATCAACCCCGGTTTACCAAGCCACTGCAATGATCCAAGTAGAAGACAGTGGTTCATCTGTACCCGGTTTAGACGATATGGCGGGGATGTTCGAAAGTACTTCAACAGCGGTGACCGAAATTGAATTATTAAAATCGCGCTCTGTGATTGGTGAAGCCGTCGATAATTTAAAGCTAGATGTTATTGCTGAGCCAAACTTATTCCCATTTGTTGGTTCTCGCGCATTTCGTAAATTTGCTCCTATTAATGACGGTGACCTAGCCGAACCCAGTTTTGGTGCCAGCAGTTATGCCTGGGGCGGTGAAACTATCGATGTGTTTCGTTTTGATGTACCTCAATCTGCCATAGGTGCAGGTTTTACCTTAGTAGCCCTAGACAATAACGGCGTTGCCTTATTAAACGCTGATGGCGAACAAATACTCAAAGGTAAAGTGGGTCAAGAGCTTACAAATTCAAAATTTAGCCTGACCGTACGCACCTTACATGCTCGTCCAGGTACTGAGTTTACCATTACACGTCAAGATAGATTAAACACCATTCTAGATTTACAGGCCGCAATAGGCGCCAGTGAGAAGGGTAAAGACTCAGGCATTATTAACTTGAGCTTACAAAGCGATAATCCGAGTTATGCTGAAAAAGTACTTGATAAAGTCGCGGCTATTTATGTGCGCCGAAATGTTGAACGTAATTCTGCTGAAGCGCAAAAATCATTAGAATTTTTAGAAGTTCAATTACCAGAAATTAAAAAGCAACTTGAATTTGCCGAGCAACGCTTTAACGATTATCAAATAAAGCGTCAGTCTATTAACATTACCCTAGAGACCCAAGGCGTACTTGAGCAAGTTGTTAAGCTAGAAACTAAATTACAAGAGTTGGAATTAAAACGCCTGGAAATGGGCCGTAAGTTCAAAAAAGATCATCCAATCTATCAAGGCCTAGTAGAGCAAATTAGCGCGGTTAATGATCAGAAAAAACAGTTAGTCGGTGAAGTAGGTAATTTACCTGAAACTCAACAAGAATTATTACGTTTAAAGCGCGATGTTGAAGTCAGTAACGAGATTTATACCATGTTACTGGGTAAAACTCAGGAGCTGGATATTGTCCGTGCTGGTACCGTCGGTAATGTGCGCATTATTGACTTTGCCGAGGTTAATACTTCTAAACCGGTAAAACCTAAAAAAGCTTTAATTGTAGTGATGGCAACGATGTTGGGTGGCATGTTAGCTGTTGCCATTGTATTAGTGCAAAAAGCGATGCATCGTGGTGTAGAAGATCCTAGCGAGATTGAAGCTATCGGCTTACCGGTATATGCCAGTGTGCCATATTCAGAATACCAAAATAAGCTTATGAGCTTTACTAAATCAAGCAAAGCTAAAGCCATAGCCAAAGCAACCTCAATTTTAGCGTTAGACAATCCTGCCGATTTATCTATCGAGGCATTACGTAGCCTGCGCACTAGTTTACATTTTGCTATGATGGAAGCTAAAAACAATATTATCGCCATTTCAGGTCCAAGCCCTGGAGTGGGTAAATCATTTATTTCGGTAAACTTAGCCGCAGTACTGGCCCAGAGTGGCAAAAGAGTATTGATAATCGATGCTGATATGCGCAAAGGCTATTTACAAACTCAGTTTGGCCTAAAATGGGATGATGGTTTAAGTGATTATTTATCTGGTCGTTTAACGCTAGAGCAAGTCACTAAAGCAACTAGAGTCGATGGTTTAAGCGTTATCACCCGAGGCCAAATACCGCCAAACCCTTCTGAACTGTTAATGCATAGCAACTTTAGCAAGCTAGTTGCCGAGATCATTAGTGCTTTTGACATTATCATCATCGATACCCCACCTATTTTGGCCGTAACCGATCCGGCCATTGTAAGTGCCCATACTGGTACTACTTTATTAGTAGCCCGTTTTGGTCAAAATCATTTACGTGAAATAGAACTGACTCGTAATCGCTTCGAGCAAAATGGAATCGATGTGAAAGGTGTTGTGTTTAATGGCGTAGTCAAAAAAGCCAGTAATGCATATGGCTATTATGGCTATTACAACTATGAGTATAAGTCTGATAAATAAAAGATATAGAAGTCTGAAAAGGACTTCGTTCAGCTAGGAAATAGCTTGCCTAGGATCATGAACCGAAATTTTTATTATTTACATTAAGAGAGAATAGCAATGCACGATTCATTAAAGGATTTAAAAATTGGCATTATTGGCTTAGGTTATGTAGGCCTTCCTTTAGCAGTTGAATTTGGAAAAAAATTTCCAGTATTGGGTTTTGATATTAACAAGTCACGCGTACAAGCATTAGAAAACGGTCATGATTCTACATTAGAAGTAAGTGACCAAGAACTGGCTGATATAAAACAATTACGTTTCTCTTGTAATAAACAAGATTTAGCTGATTGCAATGTTTACATTGTAACCGTGCCAACCCCTATTGATGACAGTAATGCACCAGACTTAACACCACTTCGTAAAGCATCAGAATTATTGGGTGAGTTTGTTAAGCAAGGCGATGTTGTTATATATGAGTCAACAGTATATCCAGGTGCTACTGAAGAAGTCTGCTTACCGATAATCGAAAAAGTCTCTGGTTTAGTGTTTAATCAAGACTTTTTTGCCGGTTATTCACCTGAACGGATCAATCCTGGTGATAAAGTGAATACTCTAACTAAAATAATGAAAATCACTTCAGGTTCAACACCTGAGGTCGGTCAGTTCGTCAATAATTTATACGGTTCTATTATTACCGCTGGTACTCATTTAGCGGGGTCAATAAAAGTTGCTGAAGCGGCAAAAGTGATTGAAAACACCCAGCGTGATTTAAATATTGCCATTGTTAACGAGTTTGCCAAAATATTTAACCGTTTAGGCATCGATACTGAAGAAGTACTCAACGCAGCGGGCACTAAATGGAATTTTTTAAAATTCAAACCAGGTTTAGTCGGTGGGCATTGCATTAGCGTTGATCCATATTATTTAACTCATAAAGCGCAAGAGGTGGGTTATCGTCCTGAAGTTATTTTGGCCGGGCGTCGAATTAACGACGGTATGGGAGAATATGTCGCGACTCAGTTAGTCAAAAAAATAGCCAGCAAAAAAATCCATGTTGATGAGGCAAAAGTGCTGGTACTGGGATTTACATTTAAAGGCGATTGCCCTGATGTTCGTAACACTAAGATTATCGACATTGTTAATGAGCTAAAAGACTTTAATATGAGTGTTGATGTTTATGATAGTTGGGCAAGCCCAGAAGAAGTTGAGCATGAATATAGCTTATCATTAATAAATTCATTAACTGAAAATCATTATGACGGCATAGTGTTAGCGGTCGATCACAGTGAATTTAAAACTATGGGTGTTGAAGCCATTCGCAAACTAGGCAAAAGTAAACATGTACTTTACGATGTAAAACATGTTTTTGGCCCTAAAGACTCAGACATCAGATTATAAACAAGGATTTTCCCATGAAAAATTTCGCACTTATTGGCGCATCTGGTTATATAGCACCGCGTCATTTAAAAGCCATTAAAGAAACTGGTCATAATCTTTTAGTTGCAATGGATATTAATGATTCAGTCGGCATCATGGATAGCCACTTTCCAGACGCTGAGTTTTTTACCGAATTTGAAGACTTTACCGCATTTGTTGAAGACTGTGCAATGAAAGGGCAAAAGTTAGACTATATCGCAATTTGTAGTCCTAACTACCTACATGCACCCCACATGAAATATGCATTAAAAAATGGCATCGATGTTATTTGTGAAAAACCTTTGGTACTGCATTCTGCTGACATGGATATTCTTAAGCAGTATGAAGAAAAATACGATGCTAGAGTCAATTCAATTTTACAACTAAGATTGCATCCTTCGATTATTGCATTAAAAGACAAAGTGGCGGCTGCATCGGCAGATAAAATTTTTGATGTTGATTTAACCTACATGACATCACGTGGTAAGTGGTATATGAAGTCTTGGAAAGGCTTTGATCATAAATCAGGTGGTGTTGCGACCAATATTGGTGTGCATTTTTACGATATGCTACATTTTATTTTTGGTGAACTTAAGCATAATGAAGTTCACTTTAGAGATGAAAAAACTTCTAGCGGCTACCTTGTATATGAAAAAGCAAGAGTTAAATGGTTCCTGTCTATTGATGCCAATAACTTACCCGAAAATGCTGTTAAGGGGGAAAAACTCACCTATCGTAGCATTACTATAAATGATGGTAACAATACCGAGGAGCTTGAATTCTCAGGCGGCTTTACCGATTTACATACTCAAAGTTATCAAAATATCTTGGCTGGTAATGGCTTTGGTATTGATGAAAATCGGGTCGCGATTGAAACCGTAGAAAAAATCCGTGAAATGCCTATTGCCATAGCAGGCGATAACGCACATCCACTTCTTTCAAAGGTATTGTAATTATGAACTACCATGTGCATGAAAGTGCTATTGTTGATGATGGCGCAAAAATAGGCATTGATACGCGTGTTTGGCATTTTGTGCACGTGTGTAGTGGTGCACAAATTGGTGATGGCTGTTCACTTGGGCAAAATGTGTTTATTGGTAATAAAGTGACTATTGGCCATAACGTTAAAATACAAAATAACGTCTCAGTTTACGATAACGTCCATATTGAAGATGACGTGTTTTGTGGTCCAAGCATGGTATTTACCAATGTGTATAACCCTCGTTCATTTATTGAGCGTAAAACAGAATATCGTGACACTTTAGTTAAAAAAGGTGCCACCCTAGGAGCCAATTGTACAATAGTGTGTGGCGTTGTGATTGGGGAGTACTCGCTTGTTGGTGCAGGGGCTGTTATCAATAAAGACGTACCTGCTTTTGCACTCATGGTGGGCGTACCTGCCAAGCAGATTGGTTGGATAAGTAAATACGGTGAACAACTTAACTTACCGTTAACCGGTGAGGAAACTCTGAAGTGTCAACATACCGGCGATACATATCAGCTTTCTGGCTCAACCTTGTCATTCATTAAAGAGTAGTTATTTAAATGCAATTTATAGACTTAGCGGCGCAATACCAACACTTAAAAACTAAAATCGATCAACGCATTCAAACAGTATTAGACCACGGCCATTATATCATGGGGCCTGAAGTACAAGAGCTGGAACAAGAACTGGCTAAGTACGTTGGCGTTAAGCACGCCATTACCTGTGCTAATGGTACAGATGCATTAACTCTTACTTTGATGGTGCTGAATATAAAACCAGGCGATGCTGTTTTTTGTCCAACTTTTACTTTTTTTGCCACCGCAGAAGTCATAGCTTACGAAGGTGCAACCCCTATATTTGTTGATTCAAATGAGGCAACATTTAATATTTGCCCAATCGATCTTGAAAAGCGAATTCAAGCAACTATCGCAGAAGGTAAATTAATCCCTAAAGCCATTATCGCCGTAGATTTATTTGGCTTACCTGCCAACTACCCTGAAATTCAAAAGCTAGCTGATAAGTACAACCTAAAGCTTGTAGAAGATGCCGCTCAAGGTTTTGGTGGCTCGATATGCGATGCCGAAGGTAATGTTAAACGTGCTGGATCTTTCGGTGATTTAGCCACAACTAGCTTTTTCCCAGCGAAACCACTCGGCTGTTATGGTGACGGTGGAGCTATATTTACTGATAATGATGAATATGCCGAACTATTAAAGTCATACCGTGTACACGGTAAGGGCAAAGATAAATACGATAATATTCGTATTGGTATGAATAGCCGCTTAGACACCATTCAAGCAGCAATACTACTGGAAAAACTAGCCGCATTCCCTACAGAGTTAATTAACCGTAATAAAGCAGCTGATAACTATCAAAAAACACTGTCTGCTAAATACCAGACCCCACAAGTACCTAAAGGTTATGTTAGCTCATGGGCACAGTACACCCTAGTATCGGCAAACCGAGATGAAGATATGGCTGAGTATAAAGCGCAAGGTATACCAACTATGATTTATTATGGGACATGTATGCATGAGCAGACTGCATTTAGTCATTTAGATTATAAGGTCGGTGATTTTCCAGTTGCAGAATTATTAGCAAAGTGTGTTTTTAGTTTGCCTATGCATGGGTACTTATAAGTGTCTGATGTAAAAGGTTTGTTTTCATCTGGTATTATTGTTTTTATTTTGAAGATAATAGGTGCTGGTCTGTCTCTTTTAAATACTATTATCATTGCAAAAGAGTTAGGTGTAGATGATGCCGGTATATATTTTTTTGCGTTTTCTTTATTAGTATTATTGGGAACATTTTCTAGACTTGGTGTAGATAATGTTATAGTTAAAAGTTCATCACTTCACTCAAGCACGGCGGAGATGGGAAAAGTTAAATATGAGTTTTTGTTGATTTCTATTGTGATATTTTTCTTTTCTTGTTTTGTATGCTTTATAATTTCACTAAGTATTTTTTTTGGTGCATTTTCTAGTTTGAACGAGATTTATTTGTATTTTTTCCTGGGAGTTACTGGGCTTTCTTTAAGCTTTATAGTATCAAATTTTCTTCTAGGTATTGGTTACCCAGTTTTAAGCACGTTTATGGTGAGTGTATTAATTCCTTCGGTTTTTTTATTTTTATTATATGCTTATAAATATAGCTCTGATACTTTATTGACATTAGAAGCATGCTTTATGTTATATTGCATTACCGTGTTTTTAGTTGGTGCTTTTTCTTTTTTATTTTTTTGCTATAAAGTTAGATATGTAAATAAAATAAAAAGCGCTCCTAAAAGCTTATATTTTCTTTCTAAGATTTTTTTTATATCTGTTATAGCTGATTTAGTTTTTTTAAATACACCGATTTTTGTGTTAGAGAAGTTTAGTACTCCGGCTGATGTAGCTTTGTACTCTGTAAGTTTCAGAATAGCAACTTTATTAGCTTTTGTTTTTGTATCTTTAAATAGAGTGATCTCCCCTAGTTTCACAGTAATGTATGCAAAAAGTATGTTTTTTGAGTTGTTTTTATTAATAAAAAAATGCGTTGCGCTGATACTATCTTGTGGAGCTTTCTTTATGATTTTATGTTATTTTTTCTCTGATTATATTTTATTATTATTTGGGGAGGAATATCTTGCTGCTTCTTCTCTTTTATTGTTATTTGTTTTATTTCAAATGCTTTGCTCTTTATATTATTTTATTCGAAATATTTTTCAGTTGACAGGGCAAGAGCAGAAAGCAAAGAAAAATGACTTTCTCTTAGCTATAATTGGTCTATGTAGCTCTTTAATTCTTACACCAATTTTTGATTCAAATGGAGCTATTGTAAGTTTGATTATAAGTGTTTTTATAACTCTTTTGATTAGTGTAAATCAACTTTATAAAAGTGAGACTTATTCAAAATATAGGAACAATGTATGCAGATAAGGTCACTTTTAGATCTGATTTTTATTTTTTCTATATTCTTTGTCGGGAATTACTATATAGG
>NZ_JACJDX010000021.1:0-29459 GCF_014163775.1 Shewanella sp. SR43-8
GTCGTTAAGTCGTTAAGTCATTAAGTCATTAAGTCATTAAGTCATTAAGTCACTTTAACGATTTTTGACAAGTATAACGTTCTGATTTACATGTTAAGGGTTAACTTATTTTAGCAAGGAAGATTGATGAACATGAAAAATGGCTGTGGAAAATTACCGCAATACTTATTTTAGGCATATTTCTACTGCTTGGTCCTGAGTTAGCCGCTTTGGCCTTGTTTATTGATTTTGTCAGTCTTGATGTTTTCTTATTACTTATTGAAGTACAGATAGTGGCAGTGAGTGGTTATTATTTTCACACTTGGTTTAAGCCAATATTGATGCCGATTTATCGCTTATTACTTAACTGTGATCCATATTTTTTTATTCCAACAAGGGCCCTAGTGAACAAGTATCCAATGGTTTTGTGCCATACAGTCCCCTTTTTAATCTTGTCCATTATCGGTGTCACAGTTGCTAAGCCTATTATTGATATGAGTGACATTTACTAAGTTACAGTTACTGATAGCTCGTGCAGATGATATAGCCCTGATTCAACCGCCAGCTTATCGTATCGACCGTTATAGCAGTGGACTAAAAAAGTAAAAAAATTGTTCCACTAATCGTTTGAACAACGGTCGTTTGCGCCACTCCCGCGCATCCATTTTAATTGAATTGGCCATATATTGATGTTGGACTTGACTGAGAGATTGAGTAAATTCTAAATTTTCTACAGAAAGCGTCACTTCGAAATTGAGCCACAAACTGCGCATATCAAGGTTAACCGTACCGATTAAGCAGTGGTGCAGATCGATTACCACTGATTTTGTATGCAAAAAACCGCCACAAAAACGATGAATATTCACCCCTGAATTGAGTAATTCACCAAAGAATGATCTGCTTGCCCATTCCACCATCAGTGAATCATTTTTATCGGGGATAATTAAGTTAACTTGAACACCGCGCAATGAGGCAGCGGTTAATGCAAACAGTAGGTTCTCACTGGGTACAAAATAAGGGCTAGTGATGGTGATACTGTGTTTGGCTTGATAAATACTCAGTAACAACACCTGCTGGATCATGTCCTCTGGCATGCCGGGTCCAGAAGGAATAACTTGCACCATATCAGATTTTTTATGCCCATCTGGGTGATAATCTGGTGGCTCGGGTAAAATTCTTTGGTCAGTTTCAGTTTCCCAATCCCACGCAAAAATACAATTAAGTACTGGCACATTAGAACCGGTAATTCTTACCATGACATCGACCCATTCACCCACGCCAGCGCTTTGGTTAAAATATTTAGGGTCGACTAAGTTCATGGAGCCTGTATATCCGATTTGGTTATCGATCACCACTATTTTACGGTGAAGTCGCAGGTCGAGTCGGCGAAAGAACATCCGTATCGGAGAAACTGACAACGCCGAGACAATAATAACGCCACCATCACGCATCCGTTTTGGCCACTGGCTTTTAAAAAATGTTCGACTGCCCGCGGCGTCGAGCAATATTTTTACTGCAATCCCACGTTCTGCTGCATCAATCAGTGCTTGGGCAACCTGGTCTGCCAGTCCGCCTGGATACCAAATATAGAACTCGAAATGAATTGATGTCTGCGCTTGTTGGATATCTTGCAGTAAGGTCGTTAAAATTGTTTCTGGTGATGATTTAAGGGTTAGTTGGTTGTTTGACAACGTCGGAATACCAAGGCGGTTTTCGCATAACTGGCTAATGTTAATCGTATAGTCATTTACATTTTGCGGACGAAATTGATGAGTTGTAAACAGTCGACTGAACCATTTTCGATAGGGCGTGTACATTTCTTTGGCCCTGACGGCCCGCTTTTTCCCAAGGTTCATCTCACCCACGAGTAAGTAAAGCACAACGCCTAGGATGGGGATCACATAGATAAGCATCATCCAAGCTAACGAAACCCCGACGGATCGCCTTTTATAGACAATACGGGCGGTGATCCCGGCAATAATTAACCAATAGGCTAATACGCTGATTATCGTTAATATTTTGTAAAGCTCAACCATAGCTAGCCAGTAGACCAATCATGTAGAAAAAACATGCACTTATCATATCAGCTTTTTAAAAGATTTGATTTACCCTCATCCATCTGTCTAGCTGGGTATATTAAACCGTTTGTTTTATTATAGTGGGGCCAGTGTTAATGATATTAGCCTTGATTAAATCAGTAGCAATAAAATGAGCATTGTTGAAGCTCAGGTTATTTAAGTTGTTGTTAAGCAGGTTAATGTCATTCAAGCTCTTGTCGAGTTTTTAGACATTATTTCAAATCATTAGAGGGAGTTCGCAATCGCTATTTTTCGCTCAAAGTCAGCATCCCCATTGCAACCTAAGCATAAACTGCTCAGGCTTATTCTATGGAGCAGTATTGTTATCGTCATACTTTCAATGGCGACAGCTAGCCTTATGGCACAGTTTATTCACTTGGCGACAGATCCCCGGGTGATTAACAGTCCACAAGGTTCATTTACGGCTCAATGCGTTACTGCCACTCCTGAAGCGACTTTGGATATTGATGGTCAATTGGCTGTCGCGAGCTGGAATATCTATAAACAACAAAATTCCGGCTGGCAAACGTTGTTAAGCCAGTTAGCCAGTCAGAATCAGTTATTGTTGCTGCAAGAAGTGAAGTTATCAGATGAGTTTAAGCAATGGCAGCAGCAAAGTCATCATCAATTGGCAATGGTACAAGCATTTCGTCAAGGTGAGACATCACTTGGGGTGATGAACCTGTCTGAGGTTTCTGCGCGTCAAAGTTGTGGCTATTTGACGGCCGAACCATTGATACAATTTCCCAAGTCGAGCCTGTTAAGTTATTTCCCTTTGTCTAATGGTGAGACTCTGCTGGTGGCCAATTTGCACAGTATTAACTTTGAGTATGCTCTAGACAGTTATGCGCAGCAGTTACAGCAACTTCTACCCGCTTTGCAAGCTCATAAAGGGCCAATCATTTTCGGCGGTGATTTAAATACCTGGCGCCAAGCCAGATTGTCTATGTTAGCTCAAATAACCAACACATTAGGGCTTAAGGCTGTCATCCCTGTAAAAGATACTCGAACAACAGTGATGGGCTATCCCATAGATCATCTTTATTACCGAGGACTGACTTTAGAATCTGCACGGGTAATCGATACCGAAACATCAGATCATCATCCTTTGTTAGGGCTGTTTAGATTAGGCGAAAATTAACATTTTTTTTAATGGCGACAAGTTTATTTGTACGTAAAACAAACCATTTTTGGGGCCGTTGGCTGTGTGATAGTTCTATCGTTCTGGAGTTAAGATCAATCCGTCCTTACCAGATTTTTAGAGCATAAGGTTGAGGACCATGGAATAGTGCAGTGATTGGTGTCATTGACTTAGTGTTTCGACTTGGTTTTTTTGATTAAGTTATTGAGTTGAATTGTTTAATTTTTCCATTTATTTTTTGAGTTATCTAAGAGGCCCTTTGATTTAGGGCGGTAGCATCGCTATTTAGTTAACAATTTTGCAAGGGTTAATATTCCAGCCTCTAATAGGCTACCTTTACGATAGACAATCGACAACTGAACATGCTTTGGGCCATGGCTCACTGGCGTCATAACGAGTGACTTCTCATAGCGGCTTCCTGTCACCATATTCTTGCCAATAATCGTGTAGCCCAAACCCGCGGCAATACAACCTAAAACACCATCCGCACTGCTCATCACCATGAGCTCATCATGATCTCGTCCAGCCTTTTGTTGCCAAATAAGGGCGTGTTTTCTATAGCCACAGCCTTCATCTCTGACCAGTAATACCGGATCATGTTCACTGTCTAGCGGCGTGACCATGATCAATTCTTCTTTCACTATAGGGATAACAACCAGTTTTTCATGTTTAGGTGCATTACCAATCGCGGCGCAGTCAACTTTATTGTTTAGTACCGAAAACACCAGTCTGTCGCTGGTATCGGTATAAATTTTGGTGCGAATTTGAGAATGATTAAGCTTGAGTTGTTTGAGGGCCAGAGGCATGTGAACCGCTGCGAATGTTTCTGGCATACCAACTCTTAACTCATAGCTTCCTTTATTGCGTAAAATGGCTGATGTGGCCTGATATTCTAACTGCAAAATTTGATCGGCATATTCGCAAAGCTGTTGTCCACTCGCTGTTAACTGTAACTTACGACCAATAATATTAAATAGTTTGGTATCCAGCTCTCTTTCGAGCTTTCTAATTCGGTTGGTGATATTAGATTGAACCGTATGCAGTTTATCCGCTGCGCCTTTAATACCTTCTTCATCGACTACAGCTTTGAAGGTTTTTAGTGTCAAAATTTCCATATAGTTCTCTTAATAAGAAGTATTTATTCTAAATAATTCAATTTTTAAGATTAGCAGGTTAACGTATTCTTTGTTAATTATTTATAATTCAAAGTGGTTAACATGCTAATGGCGTTAACAACATTCCGAGTATATTTTGCCGGTATCAGTAGTTTAATTGTGACTGTTGGTGTGGCTAGATTCTCCTACAGCCTGTTATTACCGATAATGCAGGATGGTGCAGGTTTAACTGAACTCGGAGGCGGTTGGCTCGCTAGCACTAATTTTATGGGGTACATGAGTGGAGTATTGCTTGCTGCTAGCCTGCATAACATGAACTATAAATACAACTTGCACCGGCTGTATCTTATATTGAGTGTGCTCACTTCAGCAGCAATGGTAATGACGACGGATATGGTCACTTGGTCGGTATTACGATTTATTGCCGGAGTTTGCGCTTCTGGTGGCTTTATTATTGCCTCTGGTTTGATATTAAAATGGTTAGTTAAACATCATCACCGTGCTGAATTAGGGATTCACTTCTCAGGTGCTGGGCTAAGTATCATCATTACATCATTACTGGTTGAGTTCATGCTGACAATATCAGCCGACTGGCAGCAACAGTGGTTGGCATTAGCCGTTATGGCGGCAGTATTTGCCATCCCAGCATGGTTATGGATGCCACACCCTTTCATTGATGGTCAAGTAGGGGGTACGGCTAAAGATACTCCTCCAAGCAAGGTGTTTAAATTGCTGATGATGTTGGCTTATTTCTGTGCAGGTTATGGTTATGCTGTTAGCTCTACCTTTATTGTTGATATTGTCGAGAGGGTTGAAGGCTTACAAGGGCAAGGGGGATTGGCCTTTTTATTAGTTGGATTAGCAGCAACCCCAGCAGCACTTATTTGGGATCGAATTGCGCGAAAAACAGGTTATATTAAAGCGTTAATCGTTGCGTATATTCTTCAGGCCATAGGGATTATTCTTCCAGCTATAAATGACAGCTTACCTGTGGTGATCTTAAGTGCATTAATGTTCGGCGGGACTTTTATCGCATGCGTTAGCATGGTATTAACAATGGCGGGTAAGTTTTATCCTAGTAACCCGGCTAAGTTTATGGGGACTATGACCTTGGCTTATGGTGCGGCCCAAATTCTTGCGCCTGTATGTACCGGATATCTTACTGAAACTTTTGGCAGTTATGATATTGGGCTATATGTCTCTGCTGCGATAGTGATGATAGGCACGTTGTTCTTGTTTGGATTATTCAGGATTGAAATAAATACTTCGGAAAAGAAAGACATCGATACACAAACTCGGTTTCTTATCGGTTAATTAGCCTATAGTCATCAATATTTTGGCGTAAACATGGACGTTCGGAAAAGACTGTTAACAATTTTTTCAGTGAGCTTTGCCTGTGTCGGCATTGATCAAGCGACTAAGTTGCTAGCATCAGAATACCTGACAAAAAATGCAATGGTCAGTTACTTTAATGACATCCTTAGAGTCGGTTTCGTTGAAAATATTGGCGCATTTCTTGGTTTGGGTAATAGCATGTCGGAGCAAGCTCGGTTTTGGCTTTTTGTGCTATTGGTAGGGGCATTTTTATTAGGTTTATTGTGTTATTTGTTATCAAATAACAAGCTGAATCTGCCATCTTTACTTGCACTATCACTTATTTTTTCAGGTGGTATTAGTAATTTCCATGACCGCGTGTTTAATCATGGTGCTGTGATTGATTTTCTCAATATTGGCGTTGGCAGTCTAAGAACCGGAATTTTTAATGTCGCAGATATTGCCATTATGATAGGTGTATTTATGATTATTATTGTTCAAGGCAAAAAAGACAGCTCGGCGCTATTAACGACTAACAAATGATCTTGCATAGCTAAGTATTGCGCTAGGCCTTGCCTGCATGTTACTTGGCTATTTTCAAGGACGCTTTGTAAGCGTTAATTAAAGACTATCAAGGTACTCAACCAAGCGGTTGAACTAAAAGACCCACTAATGAGTGTATAAGGCAATTGGATTGGTTAGTCTTAAGATTACACTTGCGCAGAGGCAGATGTCATTTAGCCAGCTAAATAGACGTCATTTTATTAACTTCTTGGCTTTTAATGGTTTGGTTTTGTGGCATGTGACAAACAACATTACGGCCACTGTTTTTGGCTTTATACAAAGCAACATCGGCAAGTTTGATTAGGTCCTCTAATTCAGTCATTTGTTCATTGTAAACCGCGACACCAAAGCTGGCAGTTACTGATAGCGGGCCAGTGTCATGTAAAACTGTCATTTTTTGTATGTTTTTGCGAATGAGATCAGCGAGATTAATTGCATCTGATTGAGTGGTGTTAGGTAAGAAAATGATAAACTCTTCACCTCCCCAACGCGCTAAAATATCACTTTTTCTGATGTGTTGTTGCAATGTTTGAGCAATACTTTTAAGTACATCATCTCCAGCTGCATGACCATAATCATCATTTATTGTTTTAAACCAATCGATATCTAACAGGATTATTGAAAAGGCTTGTTGATCTCTTATACCTAAATTCCATAACGGGCTAACGGCTACAGTAAAAGCACGACGATTGTATAATTCAGTTAAGTGATCTAATTGCGCGCTGACTTCAGCAGTAATACGAGCTTTATCTACCTTCTTTAAATTAAAGGCCAATGCTAAAGCTAAAATTGACATTTCAATTAACATACCTATTTCAATACTGTGAAATATCAGTGTGCTATAGGGAATAAAGCCCCAAGTAGTTGCTGCAGAGGTCGCCGCACCTCCAGCGCCGAGAAATACAGCAGGAATAAAAAACTTAACCGTATCGTGACCATTTTTTAAGACTAAAAAACCCAAAGATAAAAAAATAACCACTAATAGCGACGTCAGGGCGACACCTATATTAACGGCGAGTAATTGGTCTGCATTGAGAAATAGACTGGTGATTAACAGCATTAGGCCAGTATATACCCACTTTCTTATTTGATATATTTTAGGCGCAAACACTTTTAATTTAAGGAATTCAAAACAAAAGGCGATACTAAAAGCGATGTAACAATATAAAAAAAATATCATTAACCATTGTTGTAACAATAAGCTATTGGGCCAAATAAATTTAAAGCCATGGCCAGTATAAGCAATATTTAAACAAAAAAATGACAATAAATACAAAGAGTAGAATACATAGCTGCTATCTTTTAAACTGATAAAAAGCGTAATGTTATAAACGAAAAGTATAAAAAATGCGCCATATATAAAGCCATAAAAATAACTTGAGATAATTAGGTCATCTTGTATGACGTCGTGAGTTGTTAAGTACAATGGAATCAGCAGAGGGTCTTGTGATTCAAAGCGCATAAACACCTGAGTGATGCCAGGCTTAAACGAATATTGCTGTGACAGCATACGGGTTTTGTTTTCTCGTGCATTAAACGGTAGTGTGTCACCAATAAACGCTTTATCTACAACCTTACCTTGACGCATAAAATAAAAATCAGCATGGTCTAGCCAAGCGGTATCGAGGTAAAGCACTTTCTTTATTTCTTTATCCGATGAATTATTGATTAACACAGATGCCCACAGCGCATCATGAATAAACCCAAAACTGGCTCTTTCATCGGTATTTAGCGTGAACTTACCTTGTTTATATTGTTTAAAAGCATTCTGGAACGACAAATCCGCACTACGGTCTTGTAGAATAGTTAGGTGTTTATTAATGAATAGTTCACTAGGAACATTCGTTAATTCAATAGGTTTGCTAATAGCACCAAGACTATACAAGCATAAAAACAACAGTAGAAAACGTATAGTAAATACTCGCAAAGGTAAGGTAATAATAGATTAGTCGCTCACATATCTTTTGTCTAACTAAAGGATGACAGCAGTTAATCATGTGATTGCTAAGAATATGACGCTGAATAGCATATTGAGTAATATTTCATCACTCAAGCATCTTTGCAAAAATGTGTGATGCTGATGTGTATAATGGCGTCGATATTTTTGTTGTTACGCTTGCTTAGATTAGTCGAAAAAGATATTCATTTATCCAAAATTCCAAAATCAGTAAGATTGCCATTTAAATGGTGCATTAAATAGGGATATAAAGATGCTTCATAAAATTGAGAAATGGATTGATCAAACCAATGTCGAATATAAACAACAACGAATTTGCTGTGCTAAATTTTTCAGTGAGTTTGAAGGTTTTTATCCTTTAGCGTTTCTTGAACAAGCTTATTTCGTTGTGGTAGACGAGATCCCAAAACCTGACTTCCCTGAGCTTCGCCAAATGGGGTTCGGTAGCTTTATGGATATGCAAGCTGGTGGCATTACCTATAAGGATACCTATTACGTACTTCGCCATAATGTTTCGAGTTTGCGCTTACACTTTCATGAGTTAGTCCATGTGGCTCAATGGGCACATTTAGGCGCTCAAGATTTTATACTTCGTTACATGGATGAAATTCAAACCTTTGGCTATCACGAATCCCCTTTAGAGAAAATGGCTTATGCCTTAGATGCCAACTTCAGTGAAGGTGGGGCTAAAATTGATATACCCAGCTATGTTGTACGAAATATATAGTCATTTAATGTAAATTAGTAATAATGACATCGCAATCATATTAGACGTATTGCCTGTAGATTATTGATGTTACTAGCAATGACATCAATCAAAATTGCTTGATAATTAAGCGCGCTTATACAATGGAACTGTAAAAAAATGAATCAAACTCCAATAGATAATATTGCTGAATCAAATGAAATTGAAAGAATTAACCTATTACGCGCTAATTTAGATACATTGAGGCCTAAATCGTATAGCTGGCTTATTCAATGGGGAATTTTTGGCGCGACCATTGCCGCGATTGTCTATATTGCAGAATTTGATTTATTAGCAGAACAGAACTTTGTATGGTTCTTACTATTGCTTGTGACAGTTTGCTTTAATCGTTGCGAGGATTATTTAGCCCATAAGCGTATCGATCTCCTTATCAAACTGCTTGATAAAAGGGCATTTGATAAACTGTAATATTCTATGTATTTGATATGGCGAAGTGACGAGCATATCGATCGTCACACATTTCCAAGCAAACTTAACAGTTTTAAGATCCAGCAAGGCTGAGGTTATCAACGATTGACAGTTTAGTCTAATCGCCATAGCGTGTTTTGCTTATGCTATGTCGTTATTTCCTGTGACTAAGCAATAATGTTCTCGCTTCTTTTTATAGGATAACTTTGGTGTCAGCTAGTTACTTCAACTGGCTAGGTATCACATCTGATACCCCTATTGGGAGCTCGCTTTAGCGGAATTTTACCGCGAAAGTTAGCCGCTACTAGTTAGTGCTAATCGGGTTAAGATAAACCATTACCAGTAAAGAGATTAGCTTGCCGATTCACTGGCTAGAATAGTTTGAATATCGTGCGGATGCACTTTAACGCAAATACCATTGGCTTTAAATGCGATGGTTGGATTTGCTAAGCGTTCGTTATCACCTTTAGGTGAACTTAGCTTTACCTTAATGTTATGCTCACTTTTACCGGTATTGGCACTATCAGCGACAATAATCTTAGCTAATTGTGGGGCATGTTCCATGAGTTCTGCCACGAATGCTTCACTGGTTTTCGCTTGTGATGGAAACACTAATTCGATATGTTCCCAACCTTCAACGGGATAAGCTTTGTCTGAAGGAAAGGGCAGTTCAACACACTGAATGTTCATTGTCCCCATAACTAATGGCTCAACTAATTTAATGATTAAAATCGGCCGACCGTTAATCATGTTATTAGAGATAATGTCTCCATACTGACTAAATTCATCTGCCAGTAACTGCGCCGTTTGGCTGTTATTCACTCGAAGAGCTGCGTGATCACAATGAAGGGATAAACCTTCTAAACCTAACTGATGTATGAATGCAATAATGCGTTGACTAAAATCTGGCCAAGTATGTTGTAAGTATTGGTAATTCATTTAATAACCCAAAAAACAAAGCAAAATGGTATGGTTGATAGTAGATCAGCTTATGGCCATATCTCAATTGGCGTACCAGCATCAATCATTTGCCAAAGTTCATCCATTTCTTTGTTGGTGACAGCTATACAACCGTTGGTCCAGTTGTACTTTTGTGCTTCTTCTGGCGGTAACGATGAGCGAGGGTTTTCACCGTGGATCATGATCATACCACCGGCTCTTATGCCTAATGCGTCAGCACGCAATTTGTCTTCTTCATTAGGATATGAAATATGAATCGATTTATAAAATGCACTATCCGATTTTTTATAATCTAAGGTGTAACGACCTTGTGGAGTACGTTGATCACCTTCTTTAAGTTTATGACCACTGGGCACGTCACCCATAGCAATCAGATAACTTTTAATCACTTTTCCGTCACGCATAACAGACATGCGGGATTCAGATTTATTAACGACAACTAAATCGACTTTGGCCTTTAAAGATTGAGCTGATGATGCATTCGCCAACAAAGGGCAACAAAATATAACCATGAATAATATAGACAGCGTGCGCATGAAATCTCCGTAAACCAATGACCTTTTTATTTTTTATTGTAAAATGACCGATTGTGAATGTTAAATCTCGGCGGTCAATGTTAGATTTTAACGACATCAAGGGTTAATTGATATTAGTTGACCGAGTTATTTGCAAGTTTTTGCAAGTTTTTTGATAGATATAACCTAATACAGCGAAACCTAAAATGAATACCGAAGAAAAAGCCGACAGCCCACTAAAACAAACACTCAGAAGCGTGATATTTGGTACTGAAACGCCAGCAGGTAAACGCTTCGATATTGCACTGATGATTTGCATTGTACTGAGTGTGACACTGATTTTTATCGACACCATAGGAACTATTCATGCGCAATATGGTGATTATATTCGTATTGGAGAATGGACCTTTACGGTAATCTTTACCGTTGAGTACATATTAAGATTATATTGTTCATTGAATCGGTTACACTATGCCCGCAGTTTCTTCGGTGTAGTCGATTTAGTGTCTATTTTGCCCAGTTATTTAGGTTTGATATTCCCCGGTGCAAATTTAGCATTAGCAATAAGAGTGTTAAGGCTATTCCGTGTATTCAGAGTGTTAAAGCTACTGCGCTATTTAAGTGACGGTAATATATTGCTCAAAGCCATGATACTGTCGAGCCGTAAAGTATTTCTGTTTTTCTTTTCGGTCAGCCTGATCATTATGGTACTGAGTGTGATTATGTATGTTGTTGAAGGCCCAGTGAATGGCTTTACTTCCATACCTAAATCAATGTATTGGACAATCGTAACGATTACCACTGTGGGTTATGGTGATATTACGCCGCAAACTACGTTAGGTCAGGGGATTGCTGCGCTAACCATGCTTATTGGTTATTCGATTATTGCCATTCCAACCGGCATTTTAACCGCTGAGATCTCAAATGAAATGGTCAGAACCCGTGATTTACGTAAATGTAATAATTGCGGTAAAAAAGGCCACGATAATGATGCCGAGTACTGTAATCATTGTGGCAGCGAGTTAGAAAAGCTGTAGTTTTACCTTTATTCATCGTCCAGTTACAATCTTGCGCAGGGTGATTTCATCTCAAGGATACCAATGACCACAGCTAAATTTGTCGAAGGACCCATTTTACGCCACATCTTAGTGATGAGTTCGACCGCTGCCGTCGGTATTTCGGCGTTATTTGTTGTCGATTTACTCGACATTTTCTTCTTAAGCTTGCTCGGCGAAGTTGAGCTTGCTGCTGCGGCAGGTTATGCCAGCACCATTTCATTTTTTACCACTTCTATTGGTATCGGCTTATCCATTGCCCTTGGTGCCTTAGTGTCAAAAGCTGTGGGTGCTAAGAATATTAAGTTAGCGAAAAGATTATTCTTAAACAGTGCCATAGTCACATTAGTGACCAGTGTGTTGGTGGCTGCAGTGGTGATTACATTTGTTCCAGAGCTGCTCGCATTAATCGGTGCAACAGGGCGTACTGCAGAGCTAGCCCAAAGCTATTTGTATATTCTACTGCCATCGTTACCGTTTATTTGTTTAGCCATGGCATTGGGGGGCGCTTTACGTGCCGTGGGTGATGCAAAATTGTCGATGATGTCAACACTCGCTGGTGGCGGTGTTAATGCGGTGTTGGATCCTATCTTTATTTTTTCTCTATCAATGGGCATCGAAGGTGCAGCGGCGGCGTCAGTTCTTGCTCGTATCGCAGTATTCATTATCTCCGCGCGCGGTGTGGTGATAAAACATAAGTTGTTAGGTCGATTCTCATTTGACGAGTTTAAACAAGATCTCAGGGTAATATTTGCCATTGCCGCCCCAGCAATGCTCACCAATGTGGCCACCCCAATTGGTAATGCCGTGGTTACGCGTGCCATAGCCGATTTTGGTGACAGTTATGTGGCCGGTTGGGCGGTATTAGGCCGCTTGATCCCTGTAACGTTTGGGATGATTTTTGCTCTGTCTGGCGCCGTTGGGCCGATTGTGGGACAAAACTTTGGCGCCAATGAAATAGAGCGTGTGAGATTAAGTTTGACCAACGCTATTCAGTTTTGTGTGGCTTACGTATTAGTGATGTCGCTAGGGCTGTATTTATTGCGTAATGTGATTGTCAGTAGTTTTGATATGGAAGGTGATGCTGCTGAGTTGATTTTGTTTTTCTGCCAATATATCGCGGTGTTCTTTATCTTTTCGGGTATCTTATTTATTGCCAATGCGTCATTTAATAATTTAGGTAAAGCCAAATATTCGACCTTTTTTAACGTCGGTAAAGCCACCATTGGCACTATCCCCTTTGTGTATTTTGGTGCGCAGTGGGGCGGGGTATTTGGGGTGCTCATCGGTCAGGTGATTGGAGCAATTATCTTTGGTGTGATTGGTATTTTTTGCGCATATCGATTAGTGGATAAAATTAGTCGTCAAGGCTTAGTGTCCGCAGCAGCCAATCAACAAGTGTTAGAAAACGATGTGATTAACATTGATATGGTCGCGGCACCGTCACCTATGTCAGGGCGTACTCAGATGGCGCAATTGGATGAAGAACCCTTGTGTAAACAGTTCGCCGAGCAGGCTCCTGTCGATAAAGAGAATACCGATAAGGACGACATTAACACCAGCTATGCAGAGCAATCTATTCCAGCATCATCGATTAAAGATCAAACCATTGACGATAAAACTCGTGCAAATAACGTTAATACTGACAATAGGCCTACAGACACAAGCAAATAATGGCATCAGGTTATTCCAATAACGGTTTAATCCCTATTGAGTCTATATTGAACAGCTAATAAAAAGCCCCTATTTTGGTTTGACCAAGATAGGGGCTTTTTGTTACTAACAGCTTAATAGGTGTTAGTCTTTGTCAGTTTCCGAGTTAATGGTCTTGGCAGCAATTTGTTCTGCCGCTTCAGCTAACGCAATTTTTTCGCGTTCAGCTTTAGAAATATAACGCTCAACTGGCTTATTACTTGGATTCGCTGGCACGACTTTGTTCTGACGAGCCTTAGCTCGTTTTGCCAACTTTTTGATCATCTCTTGCTTTCTGTTCATCTGATTTCTTACTTTATAAACGATAAACTATTTATATCTTTGTAGACAATAAATAGCATATCAAAGCGTGATGACACTGGTCTTGGAGCCAACGGCACCATCACGAGAAAATTTGGAGGCTAATTTTAACTTAATTGCTTAGCTGGATATAGTGTTTTATCTAACTGTCGCATTATTAGTACTTTCAGTAGACTAAAAACATCACCGGATTAACGACTAATTAGCGAATTTTTTGATATCTTCAGCAGTAGCGCCATCGTTACATTCGCCACGAATTTCACCGCGTTCGGCTTCAACATAACGACTTAATTCAATAAAGCCAGCCTGACAATAACCGTTCATTTCGATGGTTTTTCTGACACCGATATCGATTTGTTGGTTCCATAGTTCGAGACGGTTTTCAGCATTACGTTGCTCAATGAGATAGCTTTGTGCATCTTGTGTACTGCGACGTATTATTCTGTCTTGCGGCGGGTCACTGGGTATACTGCGATCAAGCGCGGTAGCCAACTTTGCCTTGTAGACAAATAACTTAATCCCGTTGCCTTTAATTTCCGTGCTAAATGCATCGCGAAATTGGCCAACAAAATCCATTGGATCTGGTTCGCTCGCGCTACACGCGCTTAGCAGTATGATACTGCAGACGGTTAAGCCGAATTTTGACACACATAACCTCATTAATTCTTGGTTAAAAAATTTTGGCATAAACGCTGCCAATCTCATATTCACCATTGATTAATAGCCCAATAACATGAGTAGCAAAGAGATCCGCAGACGTTTATTCGCCACAGTGTTGTGATGCACTGTGGCTACATATTCGCTAGGTTGTCGCTAATTTAAGCGGATAACGCTTTAAGCGAAACGTTCGTTAAGGTAACTCGTAATGGCTTTAGACTCATATAACCATTGGGTTTTACCGTCTTGCTCAATACGTAAACAAGGCACTTGTAGTTTGCCGCCTTGGCTAGTTAACACGCTTTTGTGTTGCTCTTGTTTAGCATCAACTAAATTAATGCTTAGGTTTTGACGACGCATTTCACGACGCACTTTGACGCAAAAAGGGCAGGCTGCGTATTGATACAAAGCCAGTGATTGAGTCTGTTGATCGACAGTCGCTTGTTGCTCTTGCGGACGTTGGCGCTTTTTAGGGGCAAACACAAAATTTAACAACAAAATAATTCGACCTAAAATCCAGCGAACGATAAACATAGATAACCTCAATCTTAGCTATTAATAATATGACATGATTGCAAACGCTTGTTATGACTCGTTTGCAATGTATGCGCAGTCTACCCGATGTCGATAGCGGTTAACAGCTAACAACAGGTTATTTTACTTGTAGTTCAAGCGATGCTTCAGCGGCATCTTCAGCTGTGTTGATACGGCTCTCAAGTACAAATACTTTACCCGCATCAATACCGGCTTGATCGATTAAATAGGCTTTTACGGCCTTCGCACGCTGTTGTGCTAATTCGCCTAAGTCATCACGAGTAGATTGCTGTTGGTTTTTAAGCATATTGTACAAGCCTATATGCCAGCGAGTGATCAATTCGGCTTCTGTGATTTCTGGTGTTTGCTGTTTGAGCGTTTGCTTGATGTCCTGTGGTGGTTGTGACAATTCTTGCTCCGCCAGTTGGTAGAGTGCATCAGCTATCGGCCCTGTTGCAGGAAACTGGCTAGCAGATAAACTTTTTGGGAAATCTTTGAATTTAATGCCCGCCGTTTTAGCCAGCTTTTTATGCAGTTGAGATTCAGCTAACGCTTGTTGGTCGTTAATTAAGTCGACACTGCCTTTGATATTAAGATTAAGTAGCGGTCGGTCAATTAACGCTTTAGCCAGCTTGTCTAATGTGGTTTTTTGTTTAAGCGTAATCGTGCTTAGTCCATAATCGAAACTGATTCTATCCATTTCTTCATCATCACCCACAAGACCTGCTAAAAACGAAAAAGGTGAGGTGACAACCTTGGTAATAACATTGCCTAAGGCATTAATTATTATGCTACCAAAGCTAAAGCTTGGAGAATCAATATCCCCAGAAACATCAACGCCCAAATCAATCACGCCGTTGCGATCTTGCAACAACGCAACGGCTAGCGTAACCGGTAGGCTGGTGGCTAGGCTGCTATTACTAGGTTTACCTAGCTTGAGTTGATCAATCACAACGTGATTGCTACCGACCAAGGCATTATTTTTAAGTTGGTAGTTGAGGTCTAATGACAACAGGCCTTTATCAATATAATAGCCTGCATAAGTGCCTGAATAAGGGTTAACCGAGGTCAGTTCAACTTTATCAAAGTTTAAGTTAAGGTCGAGGTAAGGCTGCGCGAGTAATGGATTAACATCGCCTTTAAGGGTTACGGGTGCATATTTGTCTATTTTACCCGTTAAATCAACGGATGCTGTAGTTTCAGGATTCGATGATAAGTTGGTGATTTGGCCGTTAAGCATTTCAATGCCGGAAGCAAAATTAGGTGTTAAGGAGTTATCTGCAAAGAAGGCTGAGCTGTCTTTAAAACCAATTTTATTAATATTAAGCAGCATTTGCGCGGGCTTGGCAGTGGCGGGTGACTCATTGCCAGCCGATAATACAGCAGCTTCATCGGCGGATGTCGCTCTGGCATTACTGGGTTCAACGCCAACTTGCTTAGGGGGTGTTGCAGTGTCAGTTGTGTTGATTAATGCACTGATATTGGTAGTGCGGTCAGCGGAAATAATTAGGCGACTAAATAGGGTATCGAAGTTTATTTCATCGATATCAATTTTAGCTTGTTGACGATCAAACGCTAATTGGTTGATGTCCATGGTTTCCCATGTCAGCAAAGGCTGTTTTAAGACATTATCGTTAATATGCAATTGGCTGATGTTTGCGCTACCTGAGTAGGTCAGCATGTCCTTGGCATCGGCATGCAAACGGCCCTTAGTTGAAAACATCCCGTCTTCTATGGTCATATTTATGTACGGGGCGATATAGGGTTGTAAGCGTGATAACAACATGTTGCTAAAATCGATGTCCGCATCGACAGTTTGCGCGACGGCATCAATTTGCCCAACAGAGGTTAATAAGCTCTGAGCATTGATGCCTGCTGAAAGTTGATAATCAATTGGAGTTGATAGATCAGATTTCACGATACCGGTACTGATATCTATTGGGCCAATTTGCCATAGGATAATGTTATCACTGGCAATACCTTCACCCAGATCGACTAAATATTCTGCAATAGAGATTTTGTTGAGCGTGACGAGCCAAGGTGCGTCAGCGTCAACTGCTTTAGATACCGTTTGCGATTGAGGGGTTACTGAGGTCGTTTCTGCTGTAGACGCAGATAACGCTGTTGTATCAGAGCCAAGAGAGGCTTGCGTTTGTTGGCTAGTGCTATTGATCGTAGCATCGTCAGCATCTGTAGTCTGTTCAGTGGCAACCTCTGTGGTGAGCTTGTTGACTACCGCAACCGCCTTGTCTGTCACAGGGGCAGATGGCTCTGAAGTGCTCGCTTTTGTGGTATCGCTATTTAATGCTTCTGATGGTGTGTCATCTGTGCGAGTGTGATTTACGGTATCAACCTCAGTCGTCAGCTCAGTATTTTTAGGTAACAACAACGCAACGAGATCAGCGCCTGTCGGGGTGATCTTGAGTTTGATTTTACCATTTTCAGTGTGGAACTCATCAATATTCACGCGTTTTTTCAGGCTATCAAGATTGATGTTTTTTAACGCTAACACATCAATCGCAATTTTCTCATCTTGTTGATACAAGGCTTTAAAGCGATCAATTGTTATCTGCCCCTTGGTGACTTTTATATCAGTGATCGGGGCTAAGTTTTTATCTTGTAATATCACCTTGTATTGGCCGTTTAGGCTCAACATACCTTCCGCTAAATTCATGGCAAACAGTTGATCGACAACCGACCAATAGCGCGATAAATCAATGCCTGTAACATTAAGATCGCCTTCAATGGCCAATGGCGCTAATTGGAATTGTCCTTGCAGTGTCACTGAAGCTTTAAATTGATCTTCTATGCTTAAATTATAATGATTTACTTGCTCTTGCTTGTCGTTTAACGCGCTACTTAGGCTATTAAATTGGGCTAATGACACATTGATATTTGGATAATTAATGTGGGTATCTGTGACGTTGTCGTCTAGGGTAAATACGCCTTGTTGGAGCTGAATATTAGCAATACTTATCGCGGGGATAACACTTGGTTCAGTACTGGTTGGCGTTGGCTGAGTATTTTGGCTCAGGCGGGTCATAATATCGCTAAAGTTAAACACCACTTGCTGATCAGCTGCTTGCGAACGCGCCACCTTAATGGTGGGTTTCACTAAGCGGATATCTTCAATCACCAATGACCAAGACGTAATCGATTGCCATAATTGGATATTGGCATACACATTAGCTAATGACGCAAACGTTTGTTGGCTATTAAATTCATTAATCACCAAGCCAGAGATGTTGAGTTCTAAGGTAAATGGATTGATTCGAACGTCTTGCAAGGTCACGCTTCTGCCTAACTGCTCGGCTAATATTGCGGGTGCTTGTTGTTTGGCTATGTACGGAATAACGCCACCAAGAACAGCACAGCCTAATAGATAAAGAGTTAATCCATAAAGAGCTAATTTTTGTATACGAAAGCGAGAATTAATCGCTGAGCGCATCTGAGAGAAATACGAGGTCATATGAGATAATCTTGATGTGAAACAGTGTCGACAGTAGTTTATTTTAGCAAAAAAACGATCTTAACGAATGATTATTTTGTGAGTAAAACGGATTAATTTACATTTGTGGACATAGATGTTAGATTTACATTTAAGTTAATGTAATTGATAGGTTTTATGCTTTTCTCATTTGAGAATGTTAAGCGCAAATGCCCTGTTAATGACTTGTGTCGATATAATGTTGTTAACCTTGATGTTGTGATTTCATCATTTAACTCACATTATAATGGCGATATCTAAGGTGATATTGAACCCTACTTTCAAGGATGATAAATGCAAATCCGTCTTGCCTCGAGCATTGATTTAGAACCGCTTAGCCTGTTATTTGATCAATATCGGCAGCAATTACAACAATCCGCTGACTATCCCGCGTGTCATTCATTTTTGAAAAACCGCTTGGCCGAAAACGATTCGATGATTTTTGTTGCCCTCATAGATGACAATATTGTGGGCTTTATTCAATTATATCCATCATTCTCCTCAGTGCGCCTGGCACCTGTATGGCATTTAGAAGATGTATTTGTCCTGCCAGACTATCAGCAACATAATGTGGTGAGTCAAATGCATACAAAGGCCCAATTACTGGCACACAGCATGGGAGTATTATTGATTAACCGTCACGATGACGAAGCCTTCGGCGAGTCTGAATCGGATAGTTGCTTGGTGTAAAGCTGATCAGTTGAACAGTGGGGTATTCAAGTCTTTGACGACATAAACGATGAGTTATGTAGACCTCAGTTATTTTCTGGTAAAATAGCGCAGGTTTTTTATTTATTAATCATCATCTACGTTAAGGAAAAGAGATTGAATAAGAGCGTATTAACCAACCTTATTGCCGCCATTCTTATGGTGGTCGGGTATGTGTTACAGCAACACATTGTGATGACAATAGGTTTATTTGCATTGTCGGGCGCGTTAACAAACTGGTTAGCTATCCACATGTTGTTTGAAAAAGTCCCTGGATTGTATGGCTCTGGCGTGGTTCCGTCACGATTTGAAGAGTTTAAAGCGGGCATTAAACATCTCATGATGAAGCAATTTTTTACTCAAGAGAATATTGATCGCTTTTTGACAACCAGCAGTGCTAGCAGTATCGATTTAACCCCTGTGATTGAAAAAATTGATTTAGCACCATCATTTGATGCATTGGTGTCGACCATTGAAAAGTCATCGTTTGGTGGTATGTTAGCCATGTTTGGTGGCACCGAGGCGTTAATTCCGTTAAAAGAACCATTCATTGAAAAAATGAAGCTGTCTTTAGTGGAACTGGCCCAAAGTGAAGAGTTCAATGCAATTTTAGTTAATGAGCTTGAAAAACCGGATGTTATCGCCGATATGCAGGCGAAAGTGGCCAATATCGTTGATCAGCGTTTAAATGAGCTTACGCCAGAGTTAGTCAAACAAATCATTCAAGATATGATTAAAACCCATTTAGGTTGGTTAGTGGTATGGGGCGGTGTATTTGGTGGCATTATTGGTGCCGTAGCGGCATTGCTACAACAATAGTATCAAACCACGCATAGTTTCATTAGCAGAGTGACCAGTCCGATTAAGCCATCCTTCTATATGGACGCTACAGGTTAATTGGTGCTAAGCGACTGAACTAAATTTAAAAGTGCAATAACAGAGGTGAGCATGAGTCAGCATCATAGTATCAATTATTTAGAAATACCTGTGAAAGACATTATTGCCACTAAAGCCTTTTTTACTCAGGTGTTTGCTTGGCAGTTTCAAGATTATGGACCGCAATACAGCTGTTTTTTACGAGTCGGTATTGACGGTGGCTTTTATCAAGCTGACAGTCAATTTACCTTGGCAAAGGGCAGCCCGTTAATCGTTATTTATAGCCAAGATTTATCGGCTACAGAAGCTAAAATTATTCAGTCCGGTGGACAGATAACCAAAGCGATATTCAGTTTTCCTGGCGGTAGACGGTTTCATTTCACTGACATTAATGGCAATGAATATGGCGTCTGGTCAGAATAAAAATAACAGCAATAACAACATTGCCTCACCATGTGTGAGGCAATGTTGTTTAGATGAACAGGATGTCTGCTTAGGCTGCCATCGTACTCTCGATGAAATTTTAGCCTGGCATGCGATGAACGATCAGCAAAAAAGTGCCTTACTTGCTACATTACAACAACGCGCTAATGCAGGTAAAAAACGTTAGCTGAGTTAGTGTTGAGTCAGTGCTTCACTCATTGGGTTGACTTAGTCTGCAGTTATTTGATTGGTTCTTGGTTCAGTGTCGGTTCTAAACAGGCTAAATCCACGAGCTTGATAGTTTTGCAATGCACTAGGGTGATCTAAGGTGCAAGTGTGTACCCACACTCTGCGAGTATTGGGTAATTCCCATGCTTTTTCAATTGCTTGGGTCAATAAATAGCCGCCAAACCCTTTACCAATAAAGCGCTCTCCTAAGCCAAAATACACAATCTCTACATTAGCCTCATCTTGTTGCTGTAACTCAAAATATCCCGCGGGTGCGCCATCTTTATACGCCACAAACAAGTGTAAATTATCCGCTTCGCTGTATGCCTGCCATTGGCTATTGGTCCACGGTAGTCTATCTGTCCATTCCCATCCAGCACCGACAAACTCATACAGAAAACGGTTGAATTGATATTGTTTTATTTGTACTTCAACCACGGTTAACCCGTTGGCATCATGCTTAGGCTTCAATTGGCTGCGGTTGGTCATTTCAAGATTAAAAATACTGATGTCTGTCATACAAAGCCTTATTATTTTTTATTATCTTCATAGAGTAAGGTCTAATATTACAAGATAGTGCTAAAAAAAACACCACCCTGATTGGGTGGTGTTTTTGTGTGGTTAAAGGTTAATACGCGCTAGCGTGAACGTTTTTAACCGCACGACCAGATGGGTCGTTAATGCCTTGTAAGCTAGCATCCCATAACAGTGCTTCTGGTGTTGAACATGCTACTGTTTTTCCACCAGGCACGGTTTCAGCTGCGGTGGTTAATGGGAAAAACTCTTCAAAGAAGCTGCGGTAGAAATAGGCTTCTTTCGATTCTGGCGTGTTGTATGGGAAACGGAATTTTGCGTTGGCAAATTGTACGTCATCCACGTTTACCGCCGCGTGTGCCTTTAAGCCGTCAATCCAAGAGTAGCCAACGCCATCACTGAACTGCTCTTTTTGACGCCATACCACTTCCTTTGGCAACTTGTGCTCAAATGCCTGACGTAAAATATGCTTTTCGATGCGACCATCTTTGGACATCTTCGCTTCTGGGTTGATGCGCATTGCAACGTCGATAAACTCTTTATCTAAGAAAGGCACCCGAGCTTCAAGTCCCCATGCTGCCATAGCTTTGTTGGCTCGCAAGCAGTCAAATAAGTGCAGTTTATCAAGCTTTCGCACTAATTCTTCATGAAATGCCTGAGCGTTAGGCGCTTTATGGAAATACAAGTAACCACCAAATAACTCGTCAGCTCCTTCGCCAGATAACACCATTTTAATGCCCATTGCTTTAATTTTTCGTGCCATTAAATACATTGGTGTTGCCGCACGAATGGTGGTGACGTCGTATGTTTCAAGATGGTAAATCACTTCTTTAATTGCATCTAGACCTTCTTGGAAGGTATACACAATAGGGTGGTGAATAGTGCCAATGGCATCGGCCACTTTTTGCGCCGCAACTAAGTCTGGAGACTCGGCTAATCCAACAGCAAATGAATGCAGTTGTGGCCACCATGCGCCGGTTTCGCCGTCGTTTTCAATACGGTGCTTTGCATATGTTTGCGTAATAGCAGAAATCACTGATGAATCTAAGCCACCAGAGAGTAATACACCATAAGGTACATCAGACATTAACTGGCGTTTTACTGCAGCTTCTAATGCTTCACGTAATTTTTCAATGCTGGCTGGGTTGTCTTTAACCGCATCAAAATCACGCCAATCACGCTGATAATACTGTGTTGGCTGACCATCGGCAGAATATAAGTATTGGCCAGGGTAGAACTCAGCAACTGTTTTACACACAGGCATTAATGCTTTCATTTCTGAGGCAACATAGAAGTTACCCGACGCATCATGACCGGTATAAAGCGGGATAATTCCCATATGGTCACGACCTATTAAGTAAGTGCCTTTGGCTTTGTCATACAGTACAAATGCAAAGATGCCGTTAAGTTTATCTAAAAAATCACAACCGTATTCTTGGTAAAGTGACAAGATCACTTCGCAATCTGAGTTGGTTTTATATTGGTATTTTTCACCTAGCTGTGCTTTTAACTGCTTGTGGTTATAAATTTCACCGTTTACGGCTAACACTAAGTTGCCATCAAAACTGATAAGTGGTTGTGCTCCGTGGTCAACGTCAACAATTGATAAACGTTCATGAGCTAAAATAGCTTGGTCATCAGCATACACACCAGACCAATCTGGACCACGGTGACGCAGTAGTTTTGACATTTCTAACGCCACTTGGCGCAGTTGGCTTGCATCAGTTTTGATGTCTAAAATCGAAAATATTGAACACATAATACGGCTCCAGCAGCGTTGGCTAATCTTTATCTGGTTCCTACTCTGCCAGCATTTTCGTTAACTGCCAAGCTTGTTTTTTAAGATAACGTCATAAAAATGTCTATTTTAGTGATTTTATCTCTTTTAAATATCTTTTTAATTGATAAATATTTATTAAAAATGCTTTTTTGTTGATGCATGTTTATTTTATTGGCTATTGTGGCTATTTTTTTTAAGATTTCACAATCAAATACCACTAAACACGATTATTGCACTAAGCTAGTGCGCTTGCTGTTTATTTGTGCAATAACGGTCTAAGTTGTCCTTTATGTTGCTTAATTTTATTGGTAAAAGCGCCGCTTAGGATATTTTATGATCTATATTACCCCTCTAGATTGAGCCTCTATGGTAATCATTCAGATCAATATCAGTGTCTAATAAGACTAAGCTGAACGACACAAGATTAAGGGCTAAACAGCTGAATAGATGAGTATGGCATTCGTTTGAACGTTCTGTTGTTAACGTAAGTTGAGTGATGGTTTTTGAGGAGAATACCGTGGTTGGTGAAACAGATTTAGCTAAGTTACTGGCATCAATGTCGCCGATATTATTAGCAGATGAATACGTTTTTTGTTCGGTACCGGGTCAATATTGTGATTATCAAACTTTATCGCCGCTGGCAACATTTCGTGAAACGGAAGGGTTGACTTTAGTGCTAACCAAAGCGGCTGCTATTGCTGGTGGCTTAGCATTTGAATCCGTGTTTAAGGGGATTACCTTAACGGTGCACTCTAGTCTTGATGCCGTTGGGTTAACGGCAGCGGTAGCTCATAAACTCTCAGAAAAGGGCATTAGTGCTAACGTGATTGCGGCCTACTATCACGACCATATTTTTGTGCAAACAGAAAAGGCCGCTTTAGCTATTGAGGCATTAAATGAGTTTGCTGTTTAGGGCTTTTATCTGATTGATGACCTTTGTTTTAAGTAGGTTAATAACAAAATAAGAATCATCATAAAAACCATCATAAAAAAGCCCATCAAATAGATGATGGGCTAATCCTTGGGCGGGAAGGAACTGGGGTTATAGGCTTAATCTGCAGGGCGTAACTGATTAAATTCAGAAGCTGCAAAGTATCCTGGCCAATCTTGGTTATTGGCTAATTCAGCTGCAGCTTGGTAATACACACCTAAATCTTGTAACGCACCGGATAAATCCCATTCAGGGTGATAATAATCACACACGTTATGGTAACAGCCTTTCATTTTCACCATCATTGACGCTTTGTATTGTGCCGTTGCATCATCAAGGGGATCATTTCCTCCTCCGGCAAACACAGCAGGGACACCTAACTTGGCAAAACTGAAGTGGTCTGAACGGAAAAAACCGCCTGATGCAGGGTTAAGTTCGCCTTGGCTAATGCGATTTTGTTTAGCAACGGCGCGGTCTAAATAGTTTTCTAATTCTGACTGGCCTTTACCGACGATAGTGTAATCTTTGGTTTTGCCGTAAACATTGGTACTGTCGAGATTAAATACTGCCACCGTTTTATCAATAGGATAAATCGGGTTAGCCGCATAGTAGCGTGAGCCTAATAAGCCTTGTTCTTCACCAGTAGTGGCAATAAAGGTTAATGAGCGGGCTAAGCCTTGACCTTGTTTGGCGCGCTGGGCAAATTGGCGGGCAATTTCTAAAATACCTGCAGTACCGGAAGCGTTATCTAATGCACCATTGTAAATTTGGTCACCGTCTTTGGTGTCATCTTTACCTAGGTGATCCCAGTGAGCGGTGAATAAAATCTGTTCATCGGTTTGAGTGGTGCCAGGTAAGGTAGCAACCACATTATAACTGTCGGCGAACTCCGCTTTGTTAGCAAATTCAATGCTAGCTGTTTGAGCTAAATCGACATTAAGTGAACTGTTGGCCGCACGATCCATTAACGAGGTTAACGACAGGCCTGCTTTGTCAAATAAGGCTGTTGCGCTGTCTAAGGTTAGCCAACCTTCAACTTGAATGCGCTGATCTTGCTCCGCCTGGCTCAATACTAGATCTTGTTGTGGACCGGTCCAGCTATTTTCGACAACCGACCAAGGGTAAGAGGCCGGTTCAGTTTCATGGATAATGATTGCGCCTAATGCACCTTGGCGACTGGCTTCTTCAAACTTATAACTCCAACGGCCATAGTAAGTCATCGCTTTACCATTAAACTTGGCCCCTTCAGGATGTGCAAAACCAGGGTCATTGACCAAAATGATGGCGATTTTGCCTTTCATATCGAGATCTTGGTAATCATTCCAGCCATATTCAGGCGCATTAATACCGTAACCAACAAACACCAATGGCGCATCTTTAATGCTCACTTGCTGGTTATTGTGACGACTGCTAAGCACAATATCCTGACGATATTGCATCTTAATACCTGCTAAATTCACCTGCTGTTTTTCGCTGGCGGTATAACTCACCATAGGCACAGGTTGCAGAAAACTGCCTTTATAAGCGCCTTTAAGGCCCATTTGGGTGAAAGCTGCAGATAAATACTCTAGGGTCAGTTTTTCGCCTTGAGTTGTGGGAGCACGGCCTTCAAATTTATCAGAGGATAATGTTTCGATATCCGTTCTAAAACGTTGTTCATCGAAGGTAACAGCAGCGGTTTGGGTTGCGCTGACTTGCTCAGTCGAAGCGTGTTTAACATCTTCACTGTTACATGCTGTTAGTAAGGCAATGGCGCAAAAAGGAAACAATCGTTTCATGCTATGTCCTGTTATTATTTTTAGTTTTATTTCAGACAAGCATAATGAGCCAAGCCAGTGCTTGAAAACAAGGTCACTGGCTTGGAAATATGTTACCTAATGTAAATTGTGGTGACAGCAAGTCAGCTTATTAACTAATTGATCTTATTGGACTGGAGCAAAAGTTTCTCGTGCTAACTCGCATAGATTAGTGATGAGACCGATAGGCTTCTTGTCATTAAACATATGCTTAGACATGTGAGACGCAATCTTATAAAACAATTGTCACTAAACGATATCAATATCACCAGCACATGCAAACACATGATTTGGTCTGAAAGGTTCTTTATCAATATCACTCATTTGGCTTACACCACTGGTAACCAAAATGGTTTCTAGACCCGCTTGGAAGCCTGCTAAAATATCGGTGCGCATATTGTCGCCAATAATGACAGTGTTTTCAGAGTGTCCCTGAATATGATTTAACGCAGAGCGGATAATCCACGAGCTAGGTTTACCCACATAAAATGGCATTTTACCTGTAATACGCTCAATGGCTGCACACAAGGCGCCACAAGCAGGGCTAAATGCTGGGCCGTGGGTGTCTGGATTCGTGGCAATAAAGCGGGCACCGCCAGCAACGAAACGCGATGCTTTATGGATCATGTCCCAGTTGTACGAGCGAGTTTCACCGACTATGACAAAGTCTGGATTAATATCGGTTATAGTGAAACCTGCATTATACAACTCATGGGTCAGCGCACCTTCACCGATCACATAGGCTTTGCTGCCATTTTGGTGTTTCAAAAAGTCGGCCGTGGCCATCGCTGAGGTATAAAAACAGGTTTCTGGTACATTAATACCTGCAGCGCCAAGTCGGTTTTGTAAGTCTTTACCCGTTTGAACGGGATAATTAGTGAGAATAACCAGCGGATTGCCTTGTTCAAGTACGCGATGAATAAACTTGTCGCTTCCAGGAATTAGCTTGTTGTCGTGCAGTAACACACCATCAATATCGCAAATAATATTTTTCATTCAGTCATTTCTTCCTTCAAATACAACCTGCTTACATCTAATGCTAATTCAATTAAGAAAACAACGATTAAATACAAAAAGTACCTGTTTGGTGATTGATTTACTGTATTGTGAGCAAGGGGATAGATTATCGGATAGGGGGGATTAGGCTTTTTGTTACACACTCGGCTAGCTGTTGATGGATATGGTCTGCGACCACGAACATAGTGATTTTCACTCAAACCAGAGCAAAAGGAAACCAGCGGCTGTGTCTTCTTAACTTTGTTTAAAGAATTAGCTCAGCCACTTGAATCGCTCCCATTGGGAACGATATTTGTGAAGACCGTCGATAGTGAGCCCGCTTCAAGTTGCTCTCCCGTTGCAAGAAAACAACTACAACTTTGTTAATCGAGAAATGCAAATGATGACTTCAAATGAAGTTAGTACCTCCCCATGTAGTGGTCAAAAGATTTTGACCACTACATAATCTTAAATTTCATACTTGATAGATTATAAGATGGGTATTTTTTTGCTTTCAACAGCTTTTACATTCTCTTTTGGCACTTGAAGATTAAGCACTCCATTTTTAAAAGAGGCTTTTATATCTGCTTCATTTGGCCTGCAATTAAGGGTAAAACTGCGCACATACTTACCAGAGCGACGTTCTTTTCTGATCACACGTCCATCTTCTTTTTCTTCATTCTCTTCAGCTGTAGTCGCTTCAATGGTGAGTAAATCACCATCAAGTGTGACATGAAGATCCTTTTTTTCTACACCCGGTAAATCAGCATTAATTTCATAGTGATCAGCTTTATCATTGATGTCCACTCTTGGACTAAAAAAATCCAAGTCCTTTGTGCTTTCAAACATAGGGGAATAGAAGTTGTCAAAAATATCAGTCATATTAAATAGAGAGTTTCTAGGAATTAAGTTCATAATAAAAATCTCCTTTTAGAGGGGGGAACTGTTCATCACGTTGATTTAGACCAACAATCAACATGACGAAATCTTATATATTGCAGATTAATCATAACGGTTAAATAATGTACGCAGTATGATGCAGATCAAATATCTGCTCAAAATGTGATGTTAATCTATGCTGTTGTTTATTATGTTAATTATTTTTAGTTGCAGGTTTAGAACATACTTTTAATTATTAGAATGATATGGCTTAGAACACCCAGGTATATCTATTCATTTCCGAGTTAGTTGCTTGCATATTTCAGCTCCATAGTAAGCTACTCGGGTAATCCTCAACGAGAGTTACTTGGTATGTTATGGTTTTATGAAATGACTGAAAATTGTGTGTGTAGCCTTAGGTTTTCTTATCATTTCTCACTGGCTGCACTCCATCGTATTCATTAAAAAGTCTCCAATATCTTCAAGTTCAGAGTTGAATTTGTCCATTTTCAATTAAGTAGGCAAACTCATTTATGCCTCATTATGATTTAGAACAATTACTCATTCGAACTTTGTGTTTCTGTGTTTGCCTCATATTTACTAATGCGGAAAGCAAAAGATAAGGCCCTAGTAAGTTGTTTTGTAGTATGCCTTAAAGACTGTCAAGAGGACTTATGACCCCAGTATGATGGCCACCAATCACATGGGTATATATCTCGGTCGTTTTGACATCACTGTGTCCCAATAACTCTTGGATGGTACGAATGTCATGGCCTTTGAGTAATAAAGATGTTGCAAATGAATGGCGGAAAGTATGGGCGGTAACGCGCTTATCTATACCACAGTTAGTGGTAGCTTGCCTTAATGCACGTGAAAAAGCCGTTGGATGAATATGGTGTCTGCACACATAGTTGTCACTTGGGTGCATACAGCGGCGGCTAGCAGGAAAGAGATATTGCCAATGAAACTTAGAGGCGTTACTGCGGTATTTTCTGATTAGAGAGATGGGCAATGAAGCAAGTCCAAAGCCATCTGACAAATCCGCCTCGTGGAGCTTTTTTACCTGTTTCATTTGTGACTTTAGAACATCAATCAATCCATTAGGTAGCATACAAACTCGATCTTTTTGCCCTTTACCTCGGTACACAAAGATAGATTTAGTGGTTAGATCAATATCTTTTACCCTAAGTTTTAAGGCTTCCTTTAATCTTAGCCCTGAGCCAAATAGGATGGCACCAATTAAATAGTGGTAGCCTGACAAATTGCTGATGATCAGTTTTGCTTCTTCGTTAGACAATACCTGCGGTATTCGTTTAGGGGCTTTTGCATAGGGAAATTGTAACTCATTGGGCTCAATTTTTAACACATGGCGACAAGCAAATACAATGGCACATAGAGCCTGTTTCTGGGTGCTCGCCGACACTTCGCACTCCACTGCTAAAAAACAGAGAAATTGTTCAATCAAAGCGGGGGTTATATCAGCGCCATGACGAATATTGCAATGTCGAATGAAATTGCGGTTCCAATAGAGGTAGGATTTTTCTGTTTGATAGCTGTAATGGCGTACCCTGATCTCTGTCCGTATAGCCTCCAAAAATGTTAATTGCCCCATAACCGTTACCTTACCAATGCACTGTGTTTATATAAGGGCTATCCATTTAGCGCCACCAGTGTCAATATGTAGTGATGAAAACTTCATCGTATTTATTAAAAGCTGGTGTAGATTACCCTACAAGTTGGGGCGAATTTGTTGATTGGTTTCATG
>NZ_JACJDX010000022.1:0-25587 GCF_014163775.1 Shewanella sp. SR43-8
GGTGGAAAAAATATAAAAAAGCACTTAAAGCAAAGATTTAAAATAACAAAAAATATTAAATTAATATCAATAACGTTAATTCGATCAATATAAAATAAACTACAAACATTACAATAAAAATAGATAAACACATTTAAACAAAATATATTATCTCACAAAAAAACAACATAGGAAGATTCATATCATGATTAAAAAAAATATTCTATTAGGACTTATAATTGCATTTTCAAGTCAATCATATGCCACAACAATAAATTCAGAAACGTTTAAAAACTTAGACTATAAGAGTGCTGTTACAACAGCACATACACTATACAAAAATAATGAAGGGATAATGATAAAAGTTTTACCCAATAGAATAGTTGCAACTTTCTCAGATGGTAAAAGTAGTTCTGTAGCAATACCAAAAGATCAATTCTTTCTTTCAATAGCTCCGTACATTAATAGCTCTCATCCATGTACTAATCATGTTTTAACAGGTTGTACCGGTGAGATAAAAAATCAAGTAATGAAAGTTGTCATGATTGATACTGATACAGGTGAAACATTAATAGACAAAAAAGTGACGACACAACGTGATGGATTTATAGACTTTTGGGTTCCAAAAAATAAAAATTTAGCATTCAATATTTATCTTAAAGCAAAAGACGGAAGCGAAAGAGTGGCGAGAGAGGTACTGTCTACTTTTAATAACGATAGAACTTGTATTACTACTATGCGACTTATTGAAAGTTAATATTTGAATGCAAAATCAAAATAAGACTGGAGTTATTCCGGTCTTTTTTTATATAAAAAAATGGAAATCCTTTTCCATAAAATATCATGCATTAACATGATCCGAGTCTTTGTGGTTTTCTTGGGAGCACCTACAAAGAAGCTCAAGATAATCCCTTATCTGGTTGATGAAACTTTTATTAGTTACGACCAGTGCACGTGGGTTATTTTCCAATGACCATCCGCTTGTTTAATTAACACAAGCGTTTCCATGGTCATTGAGTCAATACTTTTACCTTTATATTCACCTTGGGCGTGACTTATTGACGTTGAAATAGCAATGTCACCTGTAATCGTTATTTGGTGTTCTTTTGGCGTTATGGTTAACCCTTTTAAGTAGGCCATATCTGCAAGCATGTGATGATTGGCATAATCCGTAAGTGAACGTTCTACTTTTCCACCTTCATAAATTTGCACATTGGCTGCTAATGACTGCCTGACAATAGCCTCATTGCCCGTTTGTAATGCAGCATGAAATTGTTTGACAACATTACCCGCGGCGGAATCAACACCGATAAACGCTTTTTGTTCTATAGGGTGAGTTTCATCACCATGGGCGAAGCTCAATGAGCTTTGTCCTGCGGACATCAGTAATATCCCGGTGGTTATGAGTATTGCTAAAGGGCTATTATTCATTTTTATCTCTCTGTTAATTTATAGTGATTATCCAAGGCTCATAGGACCTAGCACGCTCGAAAGTACCGCTGTTGTCGCTAATATCAGTACTGCTATTAATGCTTCTAATCCAATCGATTTTTGTAGTTTTTGTTTTGCGAGTGATGGGTTCGCAATCGTTAATTTCGGTACTAAAACCAATTTATGCCATGCTGCTATAAGTAAAATGATAGCCACCAAACAGAGCTTGATGGTGACCGCAATACCATAATTGGAACTGAATAATTCTGTGGGACTATCAAACAACATCCACACCATTCCCATGCCTGAAAGCAACACTAGAATGACAATCACTATGCCTAAACGACCAAATGTATCCATGACATTTTTTATGACGATGTTGTCATCACTGTGGTCATCGGTGCTGCATAATTTCCATAATGGATAAAAAGCGCCTATCCAACTGCCAATGATCAACACGTGTATCAATATTAAGCCTTGAGCAAGCAATCCCAGTTCAGTGCTGTGGCCAATAAAAGTAAACGTGACAGCAATTAACAGACAGCTGAGAATCGCTAATATCGCAGAAAACGTTTTGATATAGCGGTTCTTATGTAACAGTAAACCACTAGCCACTAGCATTAACCCAAAGCCGATTAAGCGCCAAAGCACCGTTTGTCCTACCTGGGTTGGCCACAGAAAAGCATGCATCTGCGCATCGAATATTCCCATCAAGCCGTTTTCAGCAAAAGCCCCTACTTGAGCAAAATAATTGATACTAACGGCAATCAATCCCAACACGGCACCTAGGCCGATATATTTTGCAACGCTAATACCAAGGTTCGGTTGACCCTTAATGAGATATTGCATCAATGTGCCGCCAATAACGGCGGCAACGCTTAGATAGATAACCCATTTAGATATCAACACCGATATTTCAAATACGGTTAATATCATGTTTACTCATCCACTTATTGATGTGCAGTGTGCTCGCTAGTCTCATGCTCCATTGTCATAGGCGGTGCACTGCGAGTGTTCATGCCAGAGTCGTGAAGCATAAAGCTCATGTTGCCTTTCATCTTATGACCGTCATCACCCATGATCATCCAGTTAACCGTGTAATTAGCTGCGCTTAATGCTGGTAGAGCGAATGAAAATGCTGCTTGGCTGGTCGCACTTGAAGGTAATGTTAGCGGTACGCTTTGCTGCTTCTCATCTTGCATTGTTAATTTGACCAAACGTACCGGAGCCGTAAAGGTCAGTTCAAGCGTTGTTGGGGCTTGACTTAGCATGGCACCGTTAGCGGGCATAGAGCTGCCCAGTCCGACATGAGCAAATGCTGAAGCACTCAGGAATAGACTTGTTACGACTAAAACGTTGTTAAATAATTTCATGATATTTCCTTTTATATTGTTTTTAACGATCGAAAAACGGTTTACATAAATGATTAAATATTGGCTTAGCTAACATCTTGGCGCCAAGCTTATAACTCAGTGTACGAACGAGATCTTAGAACCACGCGCTAAAACCAATAACAAACTGGGTTTCTTGTGTATCTTCCCCTTCACTTCGGGCGTAATCGGCGGTATTACCGAGCTTCTGACGCCAATCCACACCGATATAGGGTGCGAACTCTCGAACAATCTCGTATCTCAATCGCAGCCCAGCACTCACGTCAGATAAGCCTGAGCCTATTCCAAGTTCAGCATCGTCCTTACCAAATAAATTAACTTCTACTTCAGGTGTTAATATCCACTTTTGAGTGATTAACAGTTCATATTCTGCACTCAAACGCATAGCCGTACGGCCTTGTTCACCGATGAATAAAGCCGCGTCAATATCAAAAAAATATGGCGCTAACCCTTGAACCCCAATCACAGCCCAATTACGGTTCGGAGTCGGTTTGATATCGGTTTTAATACCGAATTGTACATCCCAGTATGGTGCGATGGGCTTACTGTAAAGAGCCTGAATTTCAAGATCTTGCTTATCACTATTTGAATATTCACCTTCAGTTTTAAGCCACAACTTATTCAAATCGTAACCTAACCAGGCTTGTGCACTAAACTGGGTAGGATCTTGCGGATCCACGCCTTTTTCAAATTGATCCAGCATGACTTTTGTTAATAGAGGGTCATCATTACCGCCGGCAAACACAGCTGAGCTAGTCAATGTGGCGCTCAGACTCAACAGTCCCAAGGCCATTAAATTCGTTTTATTCATCTGTATTCCCCTTATTTCACCACGACTTTTCTGAACATGCCTGGCATGTGGAATAACAAGTGGCAATGATATGCCCATTGCCCTTTTGCATCGGCGGTGACTAAGTAACTGATCTTAGAGCCCGGCTGAACTAATACCGTGTGCTTACGGGGAATAAAATCAGCATCGCCTGTCTCTAACTCACTCCACATACCATGCAAATGCATAGGGTGAGTCATCATCGTGTCGTTCACCAAGGTGATCCGCAGTCTTTCTCCGTATTCAAACTCTAATGGCGCGGCGTCCATAAATTTCACCCCATTCACAGACCACATATATCGGTTCATATTGCCGGTTAAATGCAGTTGAATTTCGCGGCTAGGTTGGCGTGTGTCATAGGTAGGATGTAAGCCTTTAATATCACCATAGGTTAATACTTTGCGATTGAATTGCTGTTGATGGTCACGCAGCCCAATCCCGGGATCGTGTAAACCACTTTTTGGCGCATCGGCACGCATATCCACTTGTGGGCCGAACTCGGTGTCAATGTGCTTAATTTCATTGTTACTGCCAAAGCCTGCAAGCCCTAGTCCTGAGACTGTCGCTTTCGTAGCGTCCATGGTCATCTTGCTGTGATCCATGCCAGGCATATCACCGCCGTCCATGGCCATTTTGCTGTGATCCATGCCAGGCATATCACCGCCACCCATAGCCATCTTGCTGTGATCCATGCCAGGCATATCACCGCCGTCCATAGCCATCTTGCTGTGGTCCATGCCAGGCATATCACCGCCACTCATAGCCATTTTGCCATGATCCATGCTTGACATATCACCGCCGCCCATAGCCATCTTGCTATGATCCATGCCTGACATATCACCGCCACCCATGTCCATTTTGCTATGATCCATACCGCTCATATCCATGTCACTCATATCCATGCCCATATCACTGTGGCCAAGGACAGGCCTTGGATCCATTGGGGGAATAGGAGCATGTAAACTGGCATCTGAGGTAAGGTTACCTACCGTAAAGCCGGTGCGGTCGATACTCTGAGCAAAAATACAGTAGGCATTATCAACCTCTGGCTCAATAACCACATCATAGGTTTCAGCAACACCTATTCGAAATTCATCCACAGATACAGGTTGAATGTTCTGACCATCACTGGCAACAACACTCATTTTGAGACCCGGTATACGCACATCAAATATGGTCATAGCAGAACTATTTATAAAGCGTAAACGCACCTTCTCACCTTGTTCAAACAATCCTTGCCAGCCCTGTTGCGGAGGATTGCCATTCATTAAATAGGTGTAAGTTGAACCCGTAACATCAGATATGTCTCTGTCACTCATGCGCGCGTTATTCCACATCGAACGAGCGTTCCACGTATTGGCTAAGCCATTTTTATTCACGTCAGAGAAAAAATCCATTACCGTACGCTCACGGTAATTATAGTAGTCAGCTTGTTTCTTTAATTTGGCATAAATGTTTTCAGGGGCTTCGTCAGACCAATCAGACAGCATGATCACATAGTCACGGTCATATATGACCGGATCGGGAGTCGCAGGATCAATCACAATAGCACCGAATAAACCGGTTTGTTCTTGATAGCCTGAATGACTGTGATACCAATATGTGCCACTTTGCTGGACGGTAAATTGATACTCAAATGTTTCACCGGGTTTAATACCATCAAAGCTAAAGCCAGGCACACCGTCCATTTCGGTGGGTAAAATAATACCGTGCCAGTGAATAGAACTATCATGGTCGAGATTATTTTTTACTCTTAAGGTAACTGTTTCACCTTCTTTCCAACGTAATAACGGCGCGGGCAGTAATTGGTTGACCACAGTCGCTCGAGCAGATTTCCCGGTAAAATTAACCATTTTATAGTCAATTGATAAGTCGAACACTTTGCCAGAAAGCTGGCTCAACGATTGGCTTAACGCATTGGCAAAGGCATTTTTAGGGAAAGGGATCGACATCAATGCCAACATGGCGGATGCACCAAACACAAACCGGCGTCGGCTGTTGTTGAGTTCACTGTTTGTCGTTTGAATCATGGGTTTTATCATGTATTGAGATTTCATTGCACAGACTCCTCAAGCGAGTTCACTTGGGCGTAAACCTGGCTACTGCCATCATTATTCAACAGTAAGACTTGGTATGGCATAAATTTATCTTGGTACTCCATACCAGGGCTGCCCACAGGCATAGCGGGTACGGTTAGGCCGATAGCATCTTTAGGGGGGGTGGCTAAAAAACGACTAATGAATTTTGCAGGGATATGCCCTTCAAACACATAACCTTGAGATGACACTGCGGTATGGCAAGATTGCATTGAAGCAGGAATACCCTTTGACTGTTTAAACTCATAAAGGTTGTTAATATTGTGGGCATCAACATTAAATCCACGCTCACTAATATGAGTAAGCCATTTCTCACAACAGCCACAATTGGCATCTTTATAAACAGTGAGTAATGGCGCCGTAGTGCCGGGATCCGCTGCATGGGCAGGTAACATCCCTCCCATAATTTGCAGAATAAAAATAGTACCTATGACACGAAAAAAACGAATAGAATTGCGATATAGAGCAGACATAATATTGCCTCCAAATCAAATTTCGTCACATTAAACAACGCGGTTTAATGTCAGTTTATTAACCGAAAAAGTTAAAAAATTGAAACTACATGATTGGCTAGGACAGTTAGCAAAAAAAAGGCGTAACTGTGCCTATGTTAGGCAAATATTGGAGGACGGTATAAAGATGAAAAATACTGAGGCATTAGTGCTGAGGTAAACATTGTTGCAGAATTAACTAAGCTGACTTCTGATTTAAGCGTTGGCATTGCCATCGTTAAAGCGACGGATAAACATGAGCCGACAGGACAATGGCACGCTTGGGCGCAGCAACTATCATCCGCACCATCGTTCATATCCATGTTCATATTCATTTGCATGCTAGCGTCATGACATGCTTTGCCATTTTCAGCAGGCATATTTGAAGTCGTCATTGAACTCATTGGCATAGTACCAGGCATAATCACAGACGCAAAAGTTTGACCGACAAACGTCAGTAAAACAAACATCATGATTAAATGGACTCTACGCAAAATATATCTCCAATGATTACAAATTAATGATAATAAGAAAAGCTTAGTTTAGCAATGAATATTTTATTAAACATATTACATTAGATAGTTATTAGATCGTCATTCAAATAACTATAATTAAAATTAATTAAATATAAAAATATAACGATGCAGATAGTTTTATCTGCATCGTTTTTTTAATCAACTCAACACTATCGTTCCTCATGTCTCAATTGAGTACGACGCCATAAAAAGAACACAACAGGAACAATTAATAGTGTCAGTATTATTGCACTGACCATTCCGCCTACCATTGGCGCAGCAATTCGACTCATCACCTCGGAACCTGTTCCAGTACCATAAAGGATAGGTAATAATCCAGCTATGATTGCTGCTGCGGTCATCATTACAGGACGTACGCGCATACCTGCACCTTGAATAACAGATTGAGTCAACTTTAGTTCATCAAATTTTTCTAGCTGCTGTGAACTATGATCAATCGCTTCTCTATAGGCTTGGTTTAAATAGACAAGCATAATGACGCCAATTTCGACAGCGACACCCGCCAATGCTATAAAACCTACCCCTACAGCAACTGAAAAATTGAAACCTTGTATATACATTAACCAGATACTACCCACCATGGCAAAAGGCAATGTACCCACAATAATTCCTACTTCAACAACATTGCGGAAATTCATGAACAATAAAATAATGATAATAAATAAAGTAAATGGTACTACGTAAGTAAGCTTCGCTTTAGCTCTTTCCATATACTCATATTGACCAGCCCAGGTAATAGAGTAACCGGCAGGTAATACCAATTTATCATTCACAACTTTTTGGGCTATTTCAACATAACTACCGATATCGACATCTTCAATATCGATATAAGCCCAACCATTAAGGCGAGCATTTTCACTTTTAATGCCTGGTGGTCCATTTTCGATAACGATATCCGCTACATCCCCTAAAGAAATCCTCAAACCTTGCGGAGTGACGATAGGCAATAAAGCTAATGCTTCAGGAGAATTTCGATAATCCTGAGGATAGCGTAAATTAATTGGATATCGTTCTAAGCCTTCAACTGTTTGTGAAATATTCATACCACCGATCGCTGTAGCCACAACTTGTTGAACATCCGCTATATTTAAACCATACCGGGCTGCATTTTCCCTTTGGATATCAACTTTGATATATCGACCACCTGCAACCCTCTCAGCATAAACTGACGCAGTCCCTTCAACATTTTTTAGGATTTCCTCTAATTGTTTACCTATTTGCTCAATTTCATTGAGACTAGGGCCAGCAATTTTAATGCCTACAGGCGTTTTGATCCCTGTCGCTAACATGTCAATTCGGGTTTTAATTGGCATTACCCATGCGTTCGTCACACCGGGTAACTTTACTAATGAGTCTAATTCTTGTTTTAAACTCTCAGTCGTCAGGCCTTCTCTCCACTCACTTTTGGGCTTAAGCTGAATAAACGTTTCCACCATTGTTAGAGGTGCAGGATCCGTTGCAGAGTCTGCTCGGCCAACCTTGCCAAATACGGTTTTAACCTCGGGTACTGTGTAAATTAACTTATCCATTTGTTGCACTAATTGGCGAGCTTTACCAATAGAAATACCAGGGTAAGTGGTCGGCATATACATTAGATCGCCTTCATCTAATGGAGGCATAAACTCACTACCAATTTTATTTAGCGGCCACACACCAATTGCCAACACAAATAACGCAAATAGGAGGGTTATCTTCGGGAAAGCCAGTACTTTTTTCAACACTGGCATATATACAGCAGTTAACAATCGATTAACGGGGTTTTTGTGTTCAGGAAGCACTTTTCCCCGAATAAAGTATCCCATTAGCACTGGTACTAAGGTAATAGCTAACGCTGCCGATGCAGCCATTGCGTAAGTTTTAGTAAATGCAAGTGGTGAAAACATCCTTCCCTCCTGTGCTTCGAGGGTAAATACCGGTAAAAAACTAACAGTAATAATCAGTAGACTAAAAAATAATGCAGGGCCAACTTCGCTGGCAGATCGCGCAACGATCTGCCAACGGTTTTCAGGCGTCAATGGCGTTCGTTCCATATGTTTATGCATATTTTCAATCATGACGATGGCACCATCGACCATGGCACCAATTGCAATAGCAATACCACCTAAAGACATGATATTGGCATTTAAACCCTGCAAGTGCATGATAGTAAAAGCGCTTAGAATCCCTACAGGCAAACTAACGATCGCCACAAGCGAAGATCTTACATGCGCCAAAAAGACCATACAGACTAAAGCAACGACTAAAAATTCCTCTAACAGTTTAAACCCTAAGTTTGATACGGCTCTCTCAATCAAACCACTGCGATCGTAAACGGTCACCACTTCCACGCCCTCAGGAAGGCCTTTCTTCAATGTCTCTAATTTAGCTTTAACGCCATCAATAGTCTTTTGTGCATTTTCACCAAATCGCATCACAATAATGCCGCCAACCGTCTCACCTTCACCATTGAGATCGACTACACCTCGGCGCATTTGCGGTCCAGTCCCTATATCCGCAACATCTTTTAACAGTAATGGGGTGCCATTATTGTTAACGCCTAAAGGGATATTGCCTATATCTTCCTTATTCTCAAGATACCCTGTTGTGCGAACCATATATTCTGCTTCAGCGATTTCGACAACTGAGGCACCAATCTCTTGATTACCGCGGTTAATCGCCATTTGAATAGCCGTTAAAGGTATTCCAAAGGCACGCAATTTATCAGGGTCTACCTTAATCTGATACTGTTTGACCATCCCACCTAGAGCACTCACTTCAGACACGCCTGGGACAGTTTGTAATTCATACTTTAAAAACCAGTCCTGTAGACTGCGTAACTCACTAATATCGTGCTTACCTGTTCTATCGACGAGTGCATATAAATATACCCAGCCCACTCCTGTTGCATCAGGGCCTAATTGAGGTTTTGCATTATCCGGTAACGTTGAAACGACTTGACTGAGGTACTCCAACACACGACTACGAGCCCAATATAAATCGGTTTCTTCATCGAAGATGACATAGACATATGAATCACCAAAAAATGAGAAGCCCCTGACCGTTACTGCTCCTGGCACAGACAGCATAGCCGTCGTCAATGGATAAGTGACTTGATCTTCAACCACTTGAGGGGCTTGACCTGGATAACTTGTTTTAATGATTACCTGAACGTCAGATAAATCAGGCAAAGCATCAATAGGGGTATTTTTAAGAGAAAATAAACCCGCGCCGACGAGAATGGCACTGGCAAGCAAGACAAAAAATCTGTTCGCAACAGACCAACGTATAATTGATTCAATCATGACTATTCTCCCAACTCCATTCCTGAATGATCAGCTTGATGTGTTGTGTTAGAAACATCATCCGTGGTTTTGGGATTGTGTATATTTACCACTTTGACCGCGCCATCTGATGTTTTTTCTAATTCAATATGAAGCACAGCACCAACGGTAAATACAGAGAAATCCACACTGTCATCAACAGTAAAGTCCATGGTCATTTGTGGCCATTCCCATTCACTGACAGCTTGATGGTCCACATTAATCATTCGATGTGCAGCCATTAAACTATTTACTTTTGCTTCTACCCAAGCGGTTTCTGATGTGATGGCTTGAATATTTTCTTGCTCATCTTCTGGTGCTGTCATACGTTTAAGATCAGAGGTTTTATTTGATTCAGAATCCAATAAAAATTGTGCAGACGAGACTACAATATCTCCCTCGTACAGCCCTGATTCTATTTGAATGCTGTCACCATCTAATCGCCCTAACGTTACCGCTACAGATTTATATTTACCTTCACCGAGGGCAAGTACAACTCGATCAGAGTTTCCTGTTCTAATAACTGCCTCCCTTGGTAACAGTAATACGTCCTCTTCACTTCGTGTTTTTATCGACACTTGTGCAAACATATTTGGCTTTAATGCCGCATTGGTATTATCGAAACGCAATCTCACTTTTAGCGTTCTTGTTTTACTGTCTAATGTCGGATAGACGTAATCTACTTTGCCCTGCCAAAATTGACCAGGCAGGTAATCTAATTTCATTTCAACAGCTTGGCCAACTTTAACCATATTAGCTTGGCGTTCAAAAACCTCGGCTTCGACCCATACTTGTGATAATGAAGCAATTGAAAACATTGTCATACCCGGTTTAACAAACGATCCTTCCCGTATATTCAAATTATCAATAACACCACTTTGAGGGGCATAAAATGTAATATTTTGTTTGACCGTTCTATTCTTACGTAGCGCTTTAATCTCCGCGTTTGGTATTAATAGCGCTTTCAATCGTTCTTCAGATGCAGTAATCAAACGCTGATCTTTTCGATTTAAAGCTAATAACATTTCCTCTTGTGCATTAACTAAAGCTGGAGAGTAAATTGAATATATTGGTTGCCCTTTAACGACCGGATCACCAGAAGCTTTGACATAAAGTTCTTCAATCCATCCTTCAACTCTTGGATTAATATGAATAAGGTGGTCTTGATCATACTGGACATAACCCACTGTTTTAATATTATTTTGTAGTGTTCCTAAAGTGACTTGAGTTGTGCGAACACCCAGTTTATTAATCACAGCGGGTGAAATTGAAATTGCACCCGGTCCAAAATCTGTCGAGCCAGCTGCATCTTCGTACACTGGTATCATGTCCATACCCATGGGTGATTTCCCGGGTTTATCGCTACGAAAATTAGGATTCATAGGTGCGACCCAATATGATGGCTTAGCTTTTGCTTTGTCCTCTGAAACTACTTGATTCTGTGGTGTATATAGGATTGATGCACTAATACCAGTAAGAATACCGATAACTAATATGCTGATCATTTTCAAATTGCTGTTCATTTTACTTCTCCATCAACATAAGATTTATGTGAGATGCTAACTGGGCCCACTTTAGGGGTAAAAAAATAGTTCAATTGAACTTTAACTTTCTGTAAATCAACGTTAATGGCCAAAGCATCTAATTGAGTATTTAATTGAGCAATGAGGGAACGTACGACTTCAGCGAAATCACCCTTATCATTTGTGTAAGCCGTTAGCGACGCATCTGCTTGATCTTGCATTTGAGGTAATAAAAAATCGTTATAGAGTGTCTGACGTTGTTCCAATTTAAGAAGTTGCGCTTTCGCAGTACCGTATGACGCCATCATGTTTCGAAGCAGTAACCACTTTTCCGTTTTAATTGATTCCGATTGATAAATAGCGGCTTGAACTTGCTTGTCTTGTTTTGACGAAGTAAATATTGGTAAATCAAAACTCACACCAATTGATAGCAAATCATCGCGAGAATTACCCATAGGATCATTGCCTCGATAACTGTATCCAGCATTTACACCCCATTCTGGCTTATACAATTGCTTTTTTAACTCGACACCTTTTCGGCTTGACTCAATTCTTTGCTCCAATGCTGAAATGAGTGGATGAACAGAGAACGCTTCATACAGAGACTGTTGGTAATGTTGGCTTTTTTCCTCATCGAAATAAAGATTAGGATTCGTTAGTTTAATTTGAGGAAGTATATTAGGGACGGTAAACGTCGAAAATAACAGCTCATAATCTTGTTCATGACCTATTCGATATTCATCAACAAATGCCTTACCAACCCATTCAGATAATTTCTGTTTAAACATATCTTCTTGCTGGGCCAAAACGGTCAGCTTATCTTCAAGACGGGTCACCTCTAACTGAGCACGAATAATATCCTGCTGATTAGATTTAACTAAAGCAGATGAATACCCAGCTTTAACAACATCTGATAGTTGTTCAAATAAGTTCCGATTGCGCTCAATCAGTGCAATGCTCTCTTGCGCTTTATATACATCAAACCAAATTTGAGCTGTGGTGACACTTAACTTTGCTCGTCTATCTTGTCTTAAGAAAGGATATTGTTCAGCCGTTAACTCAAGTTGTTGTTGGCGTAAACTTAAGCTATCCCCACGGGGAAACATTTGAGTGACACCAATTTTCATTTGAGTCATTGCTTCTTGTCCAAAATCAAAAGTGTTTATGGACAAATTAGCTAAACCAACACTGATTTTTGGATCTGGTAAAGTTCCTGCCGCGATACTCTCAGATTTAATAGCATCTTGTTGAAATTGATTACTGACTAACCAGGGATCGTTTGATTGAGAGAGATAAACTGCTTCTTCCAGTGATAATGTCTGTACTGGTTCTGCCGCATATACCGCAGCGCTAATACCAATAAAGGACATCACTACTATTAGAATATATTGAGTGTAAATTTCACCCAATTTCTTGTAAATTAAAGACATAAAGCCTCCAAATTAATCACCAATGCTCGAATTGAATTCGAACAAAGGTAATATCTTGTTAATTTATTTTAAAAAAGATAAATGAACAGGAAGACGATCAAAAATTGATCAAGCCTTTCCTATCTAACAAGAAAATATTGGAGGACGATATAAAGAAGAGTTATATTGCGGAGTCGTATTTTGAGTCAAACCAGATATAAAACTACTCAAACTTGAGATGGTTACTGATTGGACAATTTTCATTTCAAGGGCAATTGAAAAACAAGTACCTATCGGACAATCACATTGATTATCACAACAATCAGGAATGTCAGCGGTAGATGTTTTAACGGCATCAGCATCTGATGTTAATTGGTGATGGCAAGCGTTAGTCGCAGCGGTATTCACTGGATTTGATTTACTTAACATTGAATTCATATCAGAGGGGCATGGCAAAATCACAGACGCAAAAGCTTGACTGACAAATGTCATCAAGATAAGCATCACTGTGATAATTCGCATACGACTCAAGATAAAACTCCAATATAATTAGTGCTATTAATGTTAACTCAACTTGACTAAATCATCCTAGTTAACTGTAGTGTTTTTTTACTTTAAACTACTGATACTTGACATAGATCACACTTCGAATGCTCTTACTAAAAGATAGTCAGTATCGATAAAAATTAACATCTAATTGTCTTAACTTATCTTGGATCCTGGTGGGGGTTTGTGGCAACTATGTGGTTGATGATTTGCATTATCTTTGATGTTTTGATCCACAAATTGGTAGTAACTTTCCTTCACATGAGTCCACCAATCGTTATGAATATTAGCACCATGCTTTCTGATAACCGCTTCAATACCTTCTAAATTGATATGGCTGGCATCATAGGTTAGATAAATAGATCCCGATTTGTCATTATAAATCACTTCTTCTATGCCAAACAGTTTGTCTATCTCAGTCTTTAATGCTTCTAAATTTTGATTATCTACTCCAGTTAATCTTAGGTTTCTGACAACTAAAGTGGCTTCTTTAACGCCCGGTCTATGTTCAAAATCACTCATAATGTCTCTCTTAATCATTAACTCATCATTTTTCTGATGATTTAGGTAAAAAGTAATTAACAAAAAATGGCCAATTTTCTAACCTAGACCGTAAACAGCTTAGGTTAGAATTAAGATATTGATTACAAAGTTCAAAAAGGCTCATTTTAATACTGCTATTATCTTCATCATTGATACCAACATATTGAAAAATACGCATGGATATCTAGTGTTTACTCAACAATCAATACACCTTTATACATTTGCATCTGACAATGAAATGGATACTCCCCCTTTTCCAGAGCCGGTAATGATATCGTCGTGGGCTTATCCAGCGCTAAATCCTGGCTAATCTCCAAGTCGGGTAGCAGGACTGTGGCTGAACATCCGGATTTATCTTGGCGTAAAAAAGTTATCTCTGTTGGTGTATTAGCCGAAATTTTAATTCGTGCAGGCGTATACACACCGTCTTTAACCAGTATCAATGTACTAGCGTCAACACTAGAATCTTTTGTCGGTTTATATAGCCAAAACCACCAAATGATAAAACCGATTAATGCGATACACAGTAAATTAATTAACATATTGAAGCTCCTAGTGTTCTTTGGCTTTAAACAAACGTAAACGGTTAGCGTTACTCACTACGGTAAGTGATGAAAAGGCCATCGCAGCCCCGGCAATCACTGGATTTAGCAAAATACCAAAAACAGGGAAAAGCACACCTGCTGCTAAGGGAATACCCGCGACGTTGTAAATAAACGCGCCAAACAAGTTTTGTTTAATGTTGCGCAGCGTTGCTTTACTAATGGCTATCGCATCGGCTAAGCCATGAAGTGATCCGCGCATTAAGGTAATATCAGCGCTTTCTATCGCCACATCAGTGCCTGTTCCAATAGCAAAGCCAACATCGGCTAACGCTAATGCGGGGGCGTCATTAATCCCATCGCCGGTCATACCAACCACTTCATTTTGTTGCTGAAGTTCAGCCACTTTATTGGCTTTATCTTCTGGCATGACTTCTGCGAAAAAATCATCAATACCGACTTTTTTAGCCACTGCGGCGGCGGTCGCTTTATTGTCCCCGGTTAACATTATCACTTTGATGCCACTGCGTTTCAGTCTCGCAATCGCTTCGATTGAATCAGGCTTTATCGGATCTGATACCGCAATAATGGCCAGTAATTGCCCTGCAAGCGCTAAATACATTGGTGTTTTAGCATTTTCAGCTAACACTTGGGCCTTAGCTTCATTGAATCCAATATCAATATTTTTGTCTTGCATTAATTTTAGATTACCAAATAATAATATCTGGCCATCCACTTCAGCTTCTACACCTTTACCTGAAATGGCATTGAAGTGCTCAGTGTTAATGGCTTCAATACCTCTATCATTCGCACTTTCAACAATCGCTTGCGCGAGTGGATGTTCGGAGTGACTTTCAATTCCAGCAGACAAGGCAAGTACCTGCTCTTCACTGTCTGCATTAACCAAAATAATATCGGTAACTTGCGGTTTACCTTCGGTAATGGTGCCGGTTTTATCTAATACCATGGCGGTTATTTTAGACGCGGTTTGCAATGCTTCACCGTTCCGAATAAGCACTCCCGATTCAGCCGCCTTACCAACGCCGACCATCACTGACATTGGCGTTGCGAGTCCTAACGCACAAGGACAAGCAATAATTAATACTGTTGTTGCAGACACGATGGCAAATACACTCGACGGCTCGGGGCCAAAGTTAAACCACACCATGGCACTGACTATAGCGATGATCATAATGGCGGGCACAAAGTAAGCGGCTATAACATCAGCTAAACGTCCAATCGGCGGCTTAGAGTTTTGCGCCCGTTTGACCATACTAATAATGCGCGCCAGTGCAGTATCTTTACCTACACGAGTTGCTTTAAATATGATTGAGCCTGATTTATTCAAGGTGCCAGTGACCACATCGTCACCGATCACTTTTTCAACAGGCATTGGCTCACCAGTCAACATTGATTCATCAATGGTGCTGTTACCTTCAATAACCACCCCATCAACTGGGATTTTTTCGCCAGGGCGAACTTTAACGTGATCATTAAGTAATACATGAGCAATATCGATGTCGAGGTCTTTTCCATCACGGATTACCCGAGCAGTTTTAGCTTGCAAACCAATAAGACGCTTAATCGCTTCAGAGGTTTTACCGCGCGCTTTAACTTCGAGTGCTAAACCAAGATTAATTAAACCAATAATCATTGCGGTCGCTTCAAAGTAAACATGCCTTGCCATCTCGGGAAATAATTGTGGAAATGCAACTATCAACATAGAGTAAACCCAAGCAGTACCGGTACCTAAGGCAATGAGGGTATCCATATTGGCGTTATGGTTTAAAAATGATTTCCATGCACCGATATAAAAATGCCTACCTGATATCAGCATAATCGCAAGAGTCACCACACCAACCAGTCCCCACACCACTTGTTCGAATAGGGTTGATACCGTCATTTCGCCAATAAACAGTCCATAAATCATCAACGGAATACCGACGGACAAAGCGATAATGGTATGGCGTAATAAACTTTTATAATGTTGTAAATCAGCCTGTTCTTTCTCGTTCATGGCATCTTCTGCCGACTCCGCCTGTATTTGAGTAGCATTATAACCAGCGCTTTCAACCGCTTTTATAATCAACTCGGCAGATGCTTTACCGTTAACCAGTACCGTTCTGTCCGCAAAATTCATCTCGGCCGAATCAACGCCTTCTACGCTGTTAATCGCTTTTTCAATTTTGCCAACACAACTCGCGCAGCCTGCGCCGAGGATATTGAGTTGCATAAGTGAGTTTTTTGTTTGATTCATTACTTAACCTCCGTTGACGCTAATATAATGTGGTCAAGCTGAGTAACTGTTGTTGTCTGAATATCAGCTTGATGTGTACTGTCAATCAAATGGCAAACCATATTTCCTGTAGGCAAGTTATCTGGCATAGTTGACCATTGTTCAACGGCCTGAAAAAGTCTTGCTCTTAATTTCATTGTTTTATTAAATTGTTCTTCAGTTTCATCTAACTTTTGTTTTACTAATTCACGTACAAGGTGGCATGCACTTTCACCATGGTCAGTGTTAGAAAAAATCAACTTAATTTCTTCAACCGAAAAATCAAGCTGACGAGAACTTATGATAAATTGCATACGGCTCAAATCTTTCTCGCCATAATATTTATATCCATTATCAGGTGACTTACAGGGAGAGAGTAGACCTATACGAGTATAAAATCTAACAGTGTCACTGGTTACATTGAGTTTTTTAGCTAATTGATTAACCTTCATAAAACCTCTGAAAACACTAAATTTATTTTCAGACACCAATTTGCGGTTCGATGACTCGTCCACTTTTTAGTAGTCTATTTATAAATTGAGGGTGCAGATTAATAGCACCCTCACAGTGGTGCTAATGACTCATCATTTTTCTATGTTGCTTCATGATAATAGCCATCAATTCTTCGTGATTTACTAAGGTGACAGTTTCATTACTCATACTTGCACTATTAAGAGTTATGACTGGAGATGAAATGAAGCTTTTTGCATTTTTCGCAGATAAAATATCCTTTGTACTAACCTGAATATCTTCATCATTTGTTAAATTTAAACTCCAATATAATGAGTCTGACTTAACAAAGTTAGTATCATCTGCTCCCGCAGTGAATACTTCAAAAAAACGTAATTCGACTAAATGCTGTCCTTGTTTGATATCAATTGTGCTCGACCGTTCAGTTGGCTGCCCATCAATGGATGTAAATACTAAATAGTCCGGCAATGAAATAGTGGCGGCCATAGACATAGAACTAACAGCAGATAAAAGTGTAATTGCGATAAATTTTTTCATGAGAAACTCCAGATGCTTTATGATGCTCATAAGTAAACGAGCAACGAAAATCTTTATAAATTAATATAGGTGGTTAATTAAAATAAAGAATTAAGCAATTGGAGGGGGATTTTGACTTCCAAGCGAAGCCGGAGTTGATATCCATAAAGTCGAGTTAACTTTAGAACTTGTGAATAGATCATTAACTAAATTTGAATCTGATAACAAAACAAATGCATTAGCGACTGCATGGCAATGGCTAATACAGTGGCTTGAATCTTCGGGACAACAGTTATCGGTATCATCACAATCATTGTCCATCATAACTGAATGTGACATAGAGCTAGTTTGCATACTTGATTCGGACATTTCGCTAGACATAGCATTATTTGGCATTAATAACTGTGTTATTAATGTCAATATAACTGCTAAATTTAACAAAATCTTAGTCATGCAATTGTATCCAGTTGAATTATGTGATTAACCTTAGCAAATTTTAGAATCTAATTCCATGACATAAGTCACAATCCTAGGTCTATTAAAAGAGTCAACTTACTATCTATTTCCAGTAGTAAATTATGCGTTCTCTGAATGATTTAATTTCATAACATGGTTAACCCCCCCTAACCCCATGTCTTTGAATACTGTATTTTGTCTAAAACCGCACATACCCCAAAATACGAAAAGCATTCTGAAAAACTCACAGTCAAGATTTTTTGAACAATAGAACACGTTGTATGCAACAACCAATAATAAGTTTAAGTATCTGATTAGCAAATACTTAAATTGGAAACTTTTACTATTAATATGACATTTTGAACTTTTAAAACATAGACAATTTGTAGTTGAATGAAAATATTACGTTTTCCATTAATTAACAGTACTAGCTTAATTCTATACATTGTTCTAAGTCACATTTATATTCAAGAAATTACCAGAGCTACCCCTTAATAGGTATCATTAGATAAATTTCATATACTCAGGGCGGCTTTATGACGATTTGTAGAACAATGTTTTTATCCTCTATTTTTTTACTTAGCGCATGTGGGAGTGATTCAGATAGTGCTGTGACGGTAGCAGAACAAGTATTACCTCAGGGACAATTCTCTTTAGCTATTTCTGATTCACCTATGGATGGAGTTTCCCATGTTGGTATGGTCATGGGAGAACTGGTCATGACTGATGCTGAGGGGGTAATCCATAGACATGATTTACAGGATATGGCATTTAACCTGCTCGATTTTCAGGGATTGGATAGCCATCTTGTAGTCGATAATATCGACTTACCTCTGGGTCAGTACCATGATGCCTATGTCACCATCCAACAGGGCGATGGCAATGACGGCTGCTATGTTGAAGATGGCCAGGGTCGACATGGTTTGTATGTTGACAATGGGCAGCTTCCTGTTTCAGATTTTGAAATAGTAGCTGACCAGCATATTTCCATCACGATGGAAATTGACTTATATCGTGGCCTATCATATCAACAAGGAGAATACCATTTAGATCATCAAGCTATGTGGTCCGTCGATAATCGGTATATGGGCCACTTGTTGGGTGAAGTAGATCCTCAATGGATCGCCGATTGCGAGACAACTTACTCCGACCGGACTCCGATTGGGGGACAATTTAGTCACATGGCCTATCTGTATCCTGAAGAGATAACTAATATTGATCAAATGACAGATATGAGAACCAATCCTCCTGAGGCGGTAACTCTACCGACTGCGGTAAGTCCTATGATGCAGGATATTGACGGCAACTGGCACTTTGCCATGGGTTATTTGCCAGCTGGAAACTATCGGGTCGGCTACAGCTGCTTAGGTCATTTAGATGACCCTGTCACCGATGATATGACTAGTGGTCAATTTGTCATGTTCAAAGATTCTGGTTCAATTACTATAGAAACAGGAACACAGGGAGGCCAGCAGACAGTGCATGAGTGCGGTAACGGCAATGGTGGTCATCACGGACACCATGGCGGCTAGCCAAATGAGTCAGGCTCCCATTCACTTGGGAGCCTCCACGACCAAAAAGATAGTAAGCCATGTTAATGATGATTATCATTAAATCGAAATATGAGCAGATGCCCTGATCCATTATGGTTAATTGGCAGCCCTGCATATAAAGTGACAAAAACCAAAAGAGGTCAATCATCAGCCACAACTAAAGAGTCTTTATGATTTTGTTACTTTTCTTGTTGGAAAATAGCTCTTAGTCTTCTCTTATATAGCTTACTTTCCGGACCCATACTGACTTCTTCAATAGCGTCAATAAAACCTAGTATTAAATTCATAGTCAGTTGAAGGAAGTATGTGCCATCACATTCATTATCAAAATCTAAACGTAATAGAGAGTAAATAATTTATGTGTCTAGGCTCATTTCAGGACAACTGTGAGTTACATTGGGAAGTGTTCATTTTCATATGATTCAACTAATGAAATCCATTTTTCAAGCTCAGAACCTTCAGCAGTATTAGGTATTGCATCAAACAATCCTTCAATTTTCTTTAAAGCTGCACGATACTCATCATCAGAACTCAGAGGCATCTCTTCGCAATAAGTAATAATCTCATTTCCGCCAGAAGGAGAATCAAGCCATGCAGCTAAATCATCAGCTATTGGTGCCGTTGCGTCACATTTTGAGAGCAATATATTGAGTTTAGTATTCTTCATTATCAATTCTTATCTTTCAATCATCACCGTTACAGTAGCCACTCTATAGTATGACTAAAATTGGGTCTAATCTATCCTGACACACTTTGGGGCATAAATAATCCCCCCCCTAGGCTCATTTCTGGACAAAAATACGTTAGTGCTTAGACTCTAAAATACATGGCTCGCATTATAATAAATATGGGGTCGTTCGACTTCTTTAAAAGTGGGGAAGGCTTGATTGGTATCACCAACAGATGGATGCGAGTATTTCAAAAAAATAATTTAACTAAATACCCTATTTGCGGAAAAGATAAAGATTGAGACTTAAGAATACCCAAGAGAGAATTTCCTGATGTGTAATGATACAAACTGGCCATACTTTTACCTATTCGATTTGAATAACGCTCATTACCGTTATCATGAGCGATTAATCAAAACATGTTTTTTGTATAATACTGTTTTATAACAGTATTATTAATCTTCGGAACTAAACTAACTAATTTCTAAGTAGTTTTTAGTAAAGTTACCATGTTAGAAACACAAAATATTTGCTCTTTCGTCTGTTCAAGTACTACAGGATTGAAAACACCTCTTCACATCAGCTAAAAGTATGCAATCAGGGTTAACGATATAAAACAGTTTTCAAATGATCATCTGTTAAATCAAACTCAGGATCTTTACCAGTCAACGCTTTCGTCAGCGGAACAATTTTTGTTCTGACACCCATCCCCCGAAAATCGACATAGCTATAATCCCGAAGCACTTCCATTACAATTGTGTTTCTAGGTGAACGCTGTCCAGCTTTCATTTTTTCCACCGTCATGGAGTTTGGCAACGCCCCAGGACTAATAAATTCAAGACGATCAGAATAACTGGCAACCTCAATTTCAACAAAACGCGTCCAATCACGATGTGCAAGGGCGTTTATCAATGCTTCTCGAACTGCCTCAAGGGGATAGAACCACGTAGTCTCTCGCCTCAATCCTTCATCTATCCGATCTGCTTCTTGAGAAATAAAAGGTCTCATTGCATCCATAAACCGCTCAATGATGCCGCCATCGACTAATTGTTTTTCACCATGTTTCATATCCCACCGTCCAACCATTGGACCGTCAATAATGTCATCCAATACAGCTTGGTATTCTTTCTCCTCCCCATTAAATACCATTACCCGTAAACCAGCTTGCTTAAGATGACGTCTTGGGCTTTTCCCAAATAACACCAACCCCGCGATCGTACAACACACGTTCCCTGCCGCTTCGGTTAAAAAGCTTAACCCCAGTAGTCTTGTCTGCCATTCCTCTGGGGTTTTAGGCACATCAGGATCACGCAGTATGTCTTCTATGTAGTTAGTTAAACGTGCTTCATCCAGATGACTTATATCTGTGCGGGGCACAGGCATTACTTCAGTATGCAACATGCCGCCCAATTCAAACAAACGCATCTGCTGCTCTCTTGTAGCCAATCTAGACGTCGAGCCTACTCGTATATAAACTTCTTCTCTATTTCGATCACGAACAACATAGGGTTTGGAAATCCCCATTGGGAAGCTGACAACTGCAACCGATTTTCCATCATCCAGCCTCACCTCTTCGTAGAAAGGTAAAATCATAGGGTGAATCTTGCTTTGAAAAACATCCATGACCCATTCTTCTAGCCTTGCTCGCTGAATACCGCTTATTGTCCCGTCATCCTCTACACCTAACAGTACTCGCCCTCCCTGGAAGTTGGCCATTGCTACGACTTCTTTTGCCAACTGCTCTGTACGAATATCATCACGCTTAAACTCTACACCGGAGTTTTCACCATTCGCAACAATCTCTAATAATTCTGTTTTTAACATCTCTTTCTCCCAAAGTTCAAAAATGCTTAATTAAAGCCGTATTTTTCCCGACGTTGATTAAACGCACTTTTACCACCTTCTAAGATGTCCGCAGCTAATTTTTGCACTTCCGGCATATCAATCGCACCTTGTTGTTCTGGCTTAATTAGTCCTTTACTGTCTTCAACACTGAGTACTCCAATCCACTCTGCATCACCAAATACCGGAATATTGGCGTTGTGGGTTGCGAACAAGAATTGGCGGCTCAACTTAGCCCTGCGTAACTCAGCAACAATACGATCTGCAATAAAGGCGTTATCAAGATTATCTTCTGGCTGATCGAGGATAAGCGGGTCTTGGTTATCTAATAAGAGCAAGTGCAGAACAGCCGTACATTGCTGACCTGTCGATAAATCTTCGATGGAGCGGAATACAGCATTTTGTCCCCCATGAGTCACATTAAGTTCGATAGCCATCGTATCAGGAATGACCAGCTCTTCTAGTATGAGGAGTGTGTGCTCTGGCAAACGGCATAACGCTTTTACTACCGTATCAGAAATATCAAAACTGACGGTTAAATCTGCTGCGCCCTGCCGTATGGTAGCCACTAGGTTAGCTGGTGAAAACCCACCATCTATTACCCAAGCTAGTCGCTTAACCCCGACACCCTCTAAGTTGCAGCTACTTAGAGCATCCACAAAAACCTGACGATCGCCTTCAGAATTCAAACTCAATCGGACCTTATCCTCTAACTTGCGAGTAAGGCTCTTCACTGACTTTTGCATCGCGCTGGCACGGGCACTGGTTTGCTGATCCAGCTCCAGTAATATTTTTTTTCGCTGGCTGTAAAGCTCGTTGAGTTGTGCAAGCCTGCTTTGTAATGCAGTTTTCTTTGGCCTAATCTGCTCTATTTTCTTAAGCAAAGTTTGGTATTCAGCACCAATTTGCCGACCTGTTTTACCTTGGCTTGCTGGTATGTTTTTAAAGGCATTTTCCAGCTGTTGTTCTTCCGAATTTATTTTATCAAATAACTGCTGCTGGAAAGGTAACAGTTGTGTTGATGTTTTGCCGACGAGTTGTTCGAGCTGCATTAAGGTCTGGGTTAGCGAGGTTAGCAAACTTTCCAATATTTCACGTTGTTGCTTTAAAAGATCTGCATGCGGTAATCCATCTAGGCTGGCATCACTTAAAAAAACAGTATCTGGTAAACTGTCCTTAAGCGTATCAATAGCTTCCTTAACTCTTTCAATTTCTTCATTAGTGCGCCCGTTAAGCTGTTTTTCTTTCTCCAACTTTGGTATGACTTCTAGTTTTTCATGGATACCTAATGCTTGAAACTGTTTAGCTTGTTCCTGTAATTTAGGTAGGCGCTCTACTTCTTCTTCTATATCGGCCTTCTGACTAAGCGCACGCTCAATTGACTCCCGATTATCCTTAAGTCTTGCCAACACCTTAGCTATGGCCGCATCAAACTGCTCGTGCTCACCTTCTAAAAAACGTTTAATTAGCTGGTTTCGGCTTTGCTCATCACGAGTCATCTCATAGATTTCGTTCTGACCATACAGCTCGATACCTGGCAGTAAATCCTTTGGTTGATAGGACGAGACACTTCCATTTTCGTCAACCACAATAGGTTGATTGCCATGCTTTCGGCTAATGGTAAAATGTCTGCCATGCATAGCGGCAGAGCGCACCTTCACTTCAACCATGCCTTTTTCATTGCCTAGATTGTTTTTTAAGATAGCGTCATGCTGTGCTTTTGCCGCTTTTCCAAACGGCTGCAAGTCAAATGCAAAACGAATGCATTCAAGCAGCGTAGATTTTCCCGTACCGCGGCCACCAATTACGGCATTTAGATGTTCAGAAAATTCGATATCGACACCATCAAGATAGCCCCCAATAAATCGTACCCGCTCAATTGCAGAGGCATAGTTTTGCGGCTTGTCGGAATTTAGCCTAACTCGCGAACCTGAATCTAAAAATGCTTGTTTGAATGAGGCAAAGCAGGGCTTAGTCATTTTGATTAAGCACGAAGCACTATCATTTTTAATATCTTCTGGTTTTGTAATATCAGCAGCGTTGATAGCGGCCATTATTCGTTCACGATGATATGCCTCATCTCGATTTTTAAACGCCCTATAATAGAGTACATCTTGGGCATCTCTTAAATCTTCAACGCTACCCGGAATCTGTGCCGCTAATAATCCATTCTGTTGCCAGACATGATTCATTCTGCGCTTTAGCACTCCATCGTCATTAGTACTATGAGCGGCAAATATAAAACCATCCTTGTCATTCACATAATTAATGATATCGAGTGCAGACTTCGATACCGGGGCTTCAGGGTGGTGAATATCGACCCCTAAAGCACCCAAATGCATTTTTATCAAATCGCCAGGTGTCGATTCCTCGAACAGGCAAACAAAGTGAATTTTTTCACTGGAAGCAACTTCGAAACCCGGAAATACCACAATGTTTTGCTGATTAAATAAATCTCTGATCTTCTCGAAGCCGTTAATTGAACCATGATCGGCCACACCAATCACTTCAACACCAGCCTCCAAAGCGGCATTTAACAATTGTTGGTTGTAGTCATCTTCAGTAAGAGTCTGTTGTTGACCACGATATTTAATATAACCATAGGGGTTGACCTGCAAAGCGCATTTAAAAAAGCGTGCTTTGGTGTATTTGTTATTCTGATTAGTCATTCTCAAGCACCCTTTTTAGATTCAACCAAAAGTATTGTCCTAGTCAAAATTTGTCTTCAATGTTCTGTTAGAGCAGATCTGTATTGAGTCCTGCGGCTTTCAAGCGCAGGGTCAGGTTTCGCATTTTGCTGAACTCAGTTCCAAAGCTATGACGAAGCCCTACTCCCTCGCAGAAATCTTTCGCGGTAATGTTCTTCAGCTCATCGGCATATTTGATCATTTGTAGATGCAGCTCAGCGGTGTACTGATTGCGAGGGGCATCAGCTAAAACCAGCTTGATTCGTTCGTATATCTTATTTTCGTCCATTGTAATCTTTATGACCAATGCATTTATATAATTTAGCTAATTTATATAGTATTTACGAACTCTACAAGATTAATTTGCGTAAAGAGATTGGTAAATTACCCAGCTCAACCTAAATAGCGCTTTATTTACTCGCAGTTGATCAGTTGCCTTGAATTGTTGCTGATGTATCAGAATAAAACCTTAGTAACCCATTAACACCATTAACATTATTAACA
>NZ_JACJDX010000023.1:0-24209 GCF_014163775.1 Shewanella sp. SR43-8
TTTACGTTTCGCTATCCGTGAAGGTGGCCGTACAGTTGGTGCAGGTGTTGTAGCTAAAATCATCGCGTAATAGCGACTTTAGTGAACACTAAAAAAGGAAGCTTAGGCTTCCTTTTTTATTTTTAAAATTTAATAATCAATGCTGGCATTCGTTCATAGAATGTGTAAAATGCGCCGCAGTTGATTGTAAAAAGACTTTTGAAGACTATTTACACAATGGGCTTGATCTTAGAAAGAAGATCTGTATAATTGCCCACTCGCTGACAAGTGTAGCGTAAATTATAATGTTTAACCAAATAGGTTACTCATTTTCACAGCGACTCCGATTGGGAGTCGAACGGTTAAATCATCTCGCTCTGCTTTTCCATTAGGAAGAAGCTAGAGGGTGATTTTTTATATGTCCATTTTAGGAGCTCTGGTCAATGCAGAACCAAAGAATCCGTATCCGCTTGAAAGGCTTTGATCATCGTTTAATTGATCAGTCTACAGCGGAAATCGTTGAAACTGCTAAGCGTACAGGCGCGCAGGTTCGTGGTCCAATTCCACTACCTACTCGCAAAGAGCGTTATACCGTTTTGATCTCTCCGCACGTTAATAAAGATGCTCGTGATCAGTACGAAATTCGTACCCACAAGCGTTTAGTTGACATCGTAGAGCCAACAGAAAAGACTGTAGACGCGTTAATGCGTTTAGATCTTGCGGCTGGTGTCGACGTTCAGATTAGCTTAGGTTAATTGAGATCCTTAGAAGAGGTTTGAGAGATGGCTATCGGTCTTATTGGTCGTAAAGTGGGTATGACTCGCATCTTCACTGAAGATGGTACGTCAATCCCTGTAACAGTAATCGAGATTGCAGGCAACCGTGTTACTCAAGTGAAAACTTTAGAAACTGACGGTTACCGTGCACTTCAAGTGACTACTGGTACCAAAAAAGCCAATCGCATCACTAAAGCAGAAGCAGGTCACTTTGCCAAGGGCGGCGTAGAAGCCGGTCGTGGTTTGTGGGAAATGCGTTTAGCAGATGGTGAAGGCGAAGGCATTGAAGTTGGTGCTGAAATTAATGTTGATATTTTCGCTGAGACAGTGAAAGTAGACGTTACTGGTCAATCTAAAGGTAAAGGCTTCCAAGGCGGTGTTAAGCGTTGGAATTTCCGTACTCAAGATATGACACATGGTAACTCTTTGGCACACCGTTCGAATGGTTCTATCGGTCAGAACCAAACGCCTGGTCGTGTATTCAAAGGCAAGAAAATGTCAGGCCATATGGGTGCTGAGCAAGTAACAACTCAAAATCTACACGTAGTACGTGTTGATGCAGAGCGTAACTTGTTGTTAGTACGCGGCGCAGTTCCAGGCGCTACCAATGGTGACTTGATTATCAAGCCAGCAGTTAAAGCTTAAGGTCTGAGGAGATAGTAATGGAATTGGTATTGAAAGACGCCCAGAGCGCTCTTGAAGTTTCCGAAACTACCTTCGGCCGTGACTTTAACGAGGCATTGGTTCATCAGGTAGTTGTAGCATATGCTGCAAACGCGCGTCAGGGCACTCGTGCTCAAAAGACTCGTGCGGAAGTAACTGGCTCAGGCAAAAAGCCTTGGCGCCAGAAAGGCACAGGCCGCGCTCGTGCCGGTAGTGTTAAAGGCCCAATCTGGCGTGGCGGTGGCGTAACATTCGCTGCTAAAACACAAGATCACAGCCAAAAAGTTAACAAGAAGATGTACCGTGGTGCTCTAAAGAGCATTTTCTCTGAATTGGTACGTCAAGAGCGTTTAGTTGTTGTTGAATCGTTTGGTGTTGAAGCTCCTAAAACTAAAGAGCTGAAAGCTAAATTGAAAGCAATGAACTTAGAAGACGTTCTAATTGTTACTGCAGAAGTTGATGAGAATTTATTCTTAGCAGCTCGCAACTTATACAAAGTTGACGTGCGTGACGTAGCGGGTCTTGACCCAGTTAGTCTAATTGCATTCAACACTGTTCTTGTTACTGCTGATGCAGTGAAGCAAATCGAGGAGATGCTAGCATGATCCGCGAAGAACGTTTGCTAAAAGTTATTCTTGGTCCACATATCTCTGAAAAGAGTACTGTGCTTGCTGAGAAAAACAACACTGTAGTTTTCCGCGTAGCCATCGATGCAACTAAAGCAGAGATTAAAGCTGCAGTAGCGAAGCTATTTGAAGTTGAAGTTGATTCTGTTCGCACTTTAGTTAATAAAGGCAAAACCAAGCGTACCGGTGGCCGTGTAGGTCGTCGTATCGATTGGAAAAAAGCTTATGTTACTTTAGCTGCTGGTGCTGAAATCGATTTCGTCGGCGGCGCTGAATAAGCAAAGGAGAATTATCATGGCAGTTATTAAGTGTAAGCCAACCTCTCCAGGTCGTCGCCACGTAGTTAAAGTGGTGAATACGGACCTGCATAAGGGTAAACCTTTTGCTGGCCTGTTGGCGAAAAAATCTAAAAGTGGTGGCCGTAATAATACTGGCCGTATCACTGTACGCCACGTAGGTGGTGGACATAAGCAGCACTATCGTATTGTTGACTTTAAACGCAACAAAGATGGTATCCCTGCGAAAGTTGAACGTCTTGAATACGATCCAAACCGTACAGCGCACATTGCGTTAGTACTGTATGCAGATGGTGAGCGTCGTTATATTCTTGCTGCAAAAGGCATGAAAGCTGGCGACCCAATCCAATCTGGCTTGGATGCAGAAATCAAGACTGGTAACGCTAGACCGTTACGCAACATTCCAGTAGGTAGTGTTGTACACGCTGTCGAAATGAAGCCTGGTAAAGGCGCTCAAATCGCACGTTCAGCTGGTGCTTATGTACAAGTTGTTGCTCGTGATGGTGCTTATGCAACTCTACGTCTTCGCTCTGGCGAAATGCGTAAAGTTCCAGTAGATTGCCGCGCGACATTTGGTGAAGTTGGTAATGCCGAACACATGCTACGCCAGTTAGGTAAAGCAGGTGCTAAGCGCTGGAGAGGCATACGCCCTACAGTTCGCGGTGTTGCAATGAACCCAGTAGACCATCCACATGGTGGTGGTGAAGGCCGTACTTCTGGTGGACGTCATCCAGTGAGTCCATGGGGTGTGCCGACTAAGGGTTATAAAACTCGTAGCAACAAGCGCACTGATAAGTACATCGTACGTCGTCGTAATAAATAGTAAGAGGATTCGCCATGCCACGTTCTCTCAAGAAAGGTCCCTTCATTGACCTGCACTTGCTGAAGAAGGTAGAGAAAGCGATGGAAGCGGGAGACAAAAAGCCAATTAAGACTTGGTCTCGTCGCTCAATGATCATCCCTAATATGATTGGGTTGACCATCGCTGTCCATAATGGTCGTCAGCACGTACCTGTGTTCGTAACTGACGAAATGATCGGCCACAAGCTTGGTGAATTTTCACCAACTCGCACTTATCGCGGCCATGCTGCAGATAAGAAAGCGAAGAAGCGTTAATACGGGAGGAATAAGATGGAAGTTTTAGCTAAACATCGTTTTGCTCGTACGTCTGCGCAGAAGGCCCGTCTAGTTGCTGATCAAATTCGCGGATTGCCTGTTTCTAAGGCGCTCGAGATTTTGACATTCAGCCCCAAGAAAGCCGCCGTACTAGTAAAAAAAGTACTTGACTCAGCTATCGCAAACGCCGAACACAACGAAGGTGCTGACATTGATGAGCTTAAAGTTGGAGCCGTCTTCGTAGATGAAGGCCCAACAATGAAGCGTATCATGCCACGTGCTAAAGGCCGCGCTGATCGTATCATGAAGCGTACCAGCCACATTACTGTGGTTGTAGCAGATCGCTAGGAGAAGAGAGCAATGGGACAGAAAGTACATCCTAATGGTATCCGTCTGGGTATCACTAAGCCTTGGATCTCTACCTGGTACGCAGATAAGTCAGACTATGCAAATAATCTGAACAGCGACTGGGAAGTGCGTCAATATTTAACTGAAAAGTTAAAAGCCGCATCAGTATCTAAGATTGTCATTGAACGCCCAGCGAAAAGCATCCGCGTTACCATTCACACTGCCCGTCCAGGTATTGTGATCGGTAAGAAAGGTGAAGACGTTGAAGTATTACGTGCACATGTGTCTAAAATCACTGGCACTACTGCTCAAATCAACATCGCTGAGATCCGTAAGCCTGAATTAGACGCTAAGCTCGTTGCTGACTCTATTGCTCAGCAGTTAGAGCGTCGTGTTATGTTCCGTCGTGCTATGAAGCGCGCAGTTCAAAACGCAATGCGCATTGGTGCTCAAGGTATCAAAGTTCAAGTGAGCGGCCGTTTAGGCGGCGCAGAAATCGCGCGTGCAGAATGGTATCGTGAAGGTCGTGTACCTTTGCATACTTTGCGTGCTGATATCGACTATTCAACCGCAGAAAGTCACACGCAGTATGGTGTGATTGGTATTAAAGTTTGGATCTTCAAAGGCGAAGTTCTAGATGGTTTAATCCCAGCTATTGAAGAGCCGAAGCAGCAACCTAAGCGTAAGCCTCGTGGTAAATAGGAGAAACTTTTATGCTGCAACCTAAACGTATGAAGTTTCGCAAGATGTTCAAGGGCCGCAACCGCGGTCTAGCGAACGGTACTGAAGTTAGCTTTGGTACTTTCGGTTTGAAAGCAGTCGGCCGTGGCCGTTTAACTGCACGTCAAATTGAATCTGCACGTCGTGCCATGACACGTCATGTTAAACGTCAAGGACAAATTTGGATTCGAGTTTTCCCTGACAAGCCAATTACCTCTAAGCCTCTTGAAGTGCGTATGGGTAAAGGTAAAGGTAACGTTGAATACTGGGTATGTCAGATTCAACCTGGTAAGGTTCTTTATGAGATGGGTGGTGTTCCTGAATCGTTGGCTCGTGAAGCCTTCGCTTTAGCTTCTGCTAAACTTCCTCTGAAGACTACCTTCGTAACTAAGACGGTGATGTAATGAAAGCGAGCGAACTAAGAGAAAAGAGCGTTGAAGAACTTAACGCTGAATTACTTGGTCTGCTGCGTGAGCAGTTTAACCTGCGTATGCAACACGCTACTGGTCAGTTGACTCAAACGAATCAGTTGAAACTAGTGCGTCGTAACATTGCACGTGTTAAGACCATTATTACTTCTAAGGCAGGTGCGTAATGTCTGATAAAATCCGTACTTTGCAAGGTAAAGTAATTAGCAACAAAATGGACAAGTCTATTACTGTTGCTATTGAGCGCCAAGTGAAACATCCTATTTATGGGAAGTACATTAAGCGTACTACTAAGATCCATGCACATGACGAAACTAATCAGTGTAATGAAGGCGATTTCGTGGCTATTAGCCAGTGCCGCCCTCTATCTAAGACTAAGTCTTGGACACTAGCTGAAGTAGTAACAAAAGCCTAATTTTTATTAGGTTAACGTAAACGGCTCCAGCATTTGGGGCCGTTTGTATTTTTTGCTATGCATTCCAAAAATGTGTGTTATACTTGCGCGCCAATTTTGAGTAAATTATTGCTTGATTTTGGTTCAAAATATACTCCCATAGTGGGATTGTGTAGTAACGATAGCGGAGCACTTGAAATGATCCAAATGCAATCGACTCTAGACGTCGCATGTAACAGCGGCGCACGCAGAGTTCAGTGTATTAAGGTCTTGGGTGGCTCTCATCGTCGTTATGCCGGTATCGGCGACATTATCAAAGTTTCTGTTAAAGAAGCGATTCCTCGCGCTAAAGCGAAGAAAGGTGATGTATATAACGCGGTGGTAGTCCGTACTAAGAAAGGCGTACGTCGTCCAGACGGTTCTGTCATTCGCTTCGATCGGAATGCAGCGGTATTGCTTAACGCAAACCTTGCACCGATTGGTACTCGTATCTTTGGCCCAGTGACACGTGAATTGCGTAATGATAAATTCATGAAAATTGTCTCGCTGGCACCAGAAGTACTGTAAGGAGCTTCAAATGGCAGCTAAAATCCGTCGTGAAGACGAAGTAATTATATTAGCAGGTAAAGACAAGGGTAGCCGCGGTAAGGTTTCTCAAGTTCTACCTACTGGTAAGTTAATTGTTGAAGGCCTCAATCTTGTTAAAAAGCACCAGAAACCTAACCCTCAATTGGGTGTGACTGGCGGCGTTATCGAGAAAGAAGCACCGATTCAAACATCAAACGTTGCGATCTTTAACCAAGCCACAGGCAAGGCAGATCGTGTTGGTTTCCGATTTGAAAACGGCCAAAAAGTCCGTTTCTTTAAGTCGAACAGCGAACTCGTTAAGTAATTTGGAGTAAACGATGGCGAAACTGCATGATAAATATCAAGAGACTGTAGTCGCTGAACTAGCTAAAAAGTTCGGTTACAGCAGTGTCATGCAAGTCCCTCGGATTGAAAAAATCACCCTAAACATGGGTGTGGGCGAAGCTGTTGCAGATAAGAAAGTTATGGAGCATGCGCTCCGTGACATGACTGCAATCGCTGGCCAGAAACCAATTGTAACTGTTGCTCGTAAATCAGTTGCTGGTTTTAAAATCCGTGAAGGCTACCCTATTGGCTGTAAAGTGACCCTACGCGGTGAGCGTATGTGGGAATTTTTAGAGCGTTTAGTTGACATTGCAATACCACGTATTCGTGATTTCCGTGGCTTAAGCGCAAAAGCGTTTGACGGTCGTGGTAACTACGCAATGGGCGTGCGTGAGCAGATCATCTTCCCAGAAATCGATTATGATAAAATCGATAAAATTCGTGGTATGGATATTGTTATCACTACTACTGCGAAGAATGATGAAGAAGGTCGTGCTTTGTTAGACGCTTTTAACTTCCCATTCAAGAAATAAGGGTAGCATAATGGCAAAAACATCTATGAAAGCACGTGAAGCAAAACGTGCGCAGCTCGTAGCTAAATATGCTGAAAAGCGTTTAGCACTTAAGGCTATAATCAGCAGCCCTACAACTTCTGAAGAAGATCGTTGGGATGCCGTACTTAAGTTACAAGCTCTACCACGTGATTCTAGCGCTGCGCGTCAACGCAACCGCTGTAATCAAACTGGTCGCCCACATGGTTTCCTACGTAAATTCGGCTTAAGCCGTATTAAATTACGTGAAGCAACCATGCGTGGTGAAGTTCCTGGTCTGCGTAAGGCCAGCTGGTAAGCACTTGTCACGGAGTAAGCTAATATGAGCATGCAAGATCCTATTGCGGATATGTTAACCCGTATTCGTAACGGCCAAGCTGCTAACCACGTATCTGTTAAGATGCCTTCAGCTAAGTTAAAAGTAGCAATTGCGAAATTACTTAAAGATGAAGGTTTCATTACTGAATACGCCGTAGCAGATGAAGCTAAGCCTGAATTAGAAATTACATTAAAGTACTTTCAAGGCAAACCAGTCGTTGAGACTATCCAGCGTGTAAGTCGCCCTGGTCTTCGTATTTACAAAGGTAAAGACGAGTTACCAAAGGTGATGGGCGGTCTGGGTATCGCAATTGTGTCCACTTCTAAAGGCTTGATGACTGATCGCGCCGCCCGCCAAAATGGCACGGGTGGCGAGGTTATCTGCTACGTAGCGTAAGGAGCTAGAAATGTCTCGTGTTGCAAAAGCACCAGTCACTGTTCCTGCTGGCGTAGAGGTGACTTTAAACGAACAGACCTTAACTGTTAAAGGCAGTAAAGGAAGTCTGACTCGAGTAATCAACAATGCGGTAAATGTTGTTATCGAAGATGCAGAAGTAAAGTTCCTACCTGTCGAAGGCGTTGCTAACGCTTGGGCTCAGGCTGGTACTGCACGTGCACTAGTAAACAATATGGTTGTTGGTGTATCTCAAGGTTTTGTGAAAAAACTTAAACTAGTTGGTGTAGGTTACCGTGCAAAGATTGCTGGTAGTGACTTAGATTTAACATTAGGTTTCTCACATCCATTAGTACACAAACTGCCCGCAGGCGTTACTGCAGAGTGTCCTAGCCAAACTGAAATCGTGCTTTCGGGCGTCGATAAACAAGAAGTTGGTCAGGTTGCTGCTGTCATTCGCGGATACCGTCCACCAGAGCCTTACAAAGGCAAGGGTGTTCGTTATGACGACGAAGTAGTACGCCGTAAAGAGGCTAAGAAGAAGTAGGTAACGCGATATGGATAAGAAAACATCTCGCTTACGTCGCGCGTTACGTGCACGTAAGAAGATCCAAGAGCTGGGCGTGAATCGTCTGGTTGTACATCGTACACCGCGTCACATTTATGCTCAGGTGATTAATCCTGAAGCTCAGGTGTTGGCAGTTGCTTCAACCGTTGAAAAAGCGGTTAAAGAGCTACTAAAGAGTACCGGTAACGTTGATGCGGCTAAAGCAGTAGGTAAAATTGTTGCTGAGCGTGCGATCGAGAAGGGCGTAGCAACAGTTGCGTTCGACCGTTCTGGTTTCAAGTATCATGGTCGTGTAGCTGCACTAGCAGATGCCGCTCGTGAAGCTGGCCTGAAGTTCTAAGGGGTTATAAAAATGGCTAAATTAGAAGCTCAGCAAAAAGACGATCTGCAAGAGAAATTGATTGCAGTTAATCGTGTTTCTAAAGTAGTTAAAGGCGGTCGTATCTTTAGCTTCACTGCACTAACAGTTGTGGGTGATGGTAATGGTAAGATCGGCTATGGCTATGGTAAAGCGCGTGAAGTTCCAGCTGCTATTCAAAAAGCAATGGAAAAAGCCCGTCGAAATATGGTAACCGTGGAGTTGAATGCAGGTACTTTGCATCACCCAGTTAAAGGTCGCCATACTGGTTCTAAAGTTTATATGCAACCAGCATCACAGGGTACCGGTATTATTGCCGGAGGCGCAATGCGTGCCGTATTGGAAGTAGCAGGCGTTCATAACGTTCTGTCAAAAGCATACGGTTCTACTAACCCGATCAACATCGTTCGCGCAACTGTCGATGCGTTGGTGCACATGAAGTCACCAGCTCAAATCGCAGCAAAACGTGGCCTGAATGTTGATGAAATTCGGGGGTAATGCACCATGGCTACTAAAACTTTAAAAGTCACACAGACTAAAAGCAGCATTGGTCGTTTACCAAAACACCGTGCAACCTTAACCGGTTTAGGCCTACGCCGCATTAATCACACTGTTGAAGTTGAAGATACACCTTCAGTTCGCGGTATGATTAACAAGGTGTACTACATGGTTTCGGTGGAGGAATTAGGATAATGCGTCTAAATACTCTATCTCCAGCAGCAGGTTCTAAATCTGCTCCTAAGCGTGTAGGCCGTGGTATCGGTTCAGGTTTAGGTAAAACAGCGGGTCGTGGCCATAAAGGTCAGAAGTCTCGTTCAGGCGGCGGTGTTCGCGTCGGTTTCGAGGGTGGTCAAATGCCACTTAAGATTCGTTTACCTAAGTTTGGCTTTACTTCGCGTCGCGCTTTGGTTACAGCTGAAGTTCGTGTACTCGAACTAGCAAAAGTTAACGGTGATGTTGTCGATTTGAATGCACTGAAAGATGCGAACGTTATTACTCGCAACATCCAGTTTGCGAAAATCGTTCTTTCAGGTACCATTGACCGCCCAGTGACTGTAAAAGGTCTCAAGGTAACTAAAGGTGCTCGTGCAGCTATTGAAGCTGCCGGTGGCAAGATCGAGGAATAATACGTCGATGGCAAAACCAGGACTTGATTTAAAAAGCGCGAAAGGCGGTTTATCTGAATTGAAAACTCGTCTTCTGTTCGTGATTGGTGCGATTATCGTCTTTAGAGCCGGTTCGTTTGTGCCAATTCCTGGTATTGACGCAGCTGTATTGGCAGAGCTTTTTGCTCAGCAAAAAGATACCATCCTTGGCATGTTTAACATGTTCTCGGGTGGTGCTTTAGAGCGTGCTTCTATCTTCGCATTAGGTATCATGCCGTATATTTCGGCATCGATTATTATGCAGTTATTGACTGTTGTGCATCCTGCACTCGCTGAATTGAAAAAAGAAGGCGAATCAGGACGTAAGAAAATCAGTCAATATACTAGATATGGCACACTCGTGTTGGGTACTTTGCAATCTGTCGGTATTGCAACAGGGTTACCAAATCTGATGCCTGGTCTTGTGGCCAATCCCGGATTTGGTTTTTACTTTGTTGCAGTTGTGAGCTTAGTTACAGGAACTATGTTCCTAATGTGGTTAGGTGAGCAAATTACCGAACGTGGTATTGGTAATGGTATCTCGATATTAATTTTCGCAGGTATTGTTGCTGGTCTACCATCGGCCATCGGTTCAACAGCCGAGCAGGCGCGTCAAGGTGACATGAATGTATTAGTACTACTGTTGCTCGCAGTTATCGTATTTGCTGTAACCTATTTAGTAGTGTTTGTGGAACGTGGTCAACGTCGTATCGTCGTTAACTACGCTAAGCGTCAACAAGGCCGTAAGGTCTTCGCAGCGCAAAGCACCCACTTACCTTTAAAAATAAATATGGCAGGTGTGATTCCACCAATTTTTGCTTCCAGCATTATTTTGTTTCCAGGCACACTGGCTCAGTGGTTTGGTCAAAATGAGTCCATGTCATGGTTAAGCGATTTCGCTTTAGCTGTGTCACCTGGACAACCGCTGTATTCATTATTGTATGCGACAGCAATCATCTTTTTCTGTTTCTTCTATACTGCGTTGGTTTTTAACCCTCGCGAAACAGCGGATAATTTGAAAAAGAGTGGTGCATTCATTCCTGGGATCCGTCCCGGAGAACAGACTTCGCGTTACATTGATAAAGTAATGACACGTTTAACCCTAGCGGGTGCGTTATACATTACCTTTATCTGCTTAATTCCGGAGTTCATGTTAATTGCGTGGAAAGTACAGTTCTATTTTGGCGGTACTTCACTACTAATTATTGTAGTCGTAATCATGGACTTCATGGCTCAGGTTCAGACCCATATGATGTCTCATCAGTATGAGTCTGTGATGAAGAAAGCTAATCTCGTTAACAAAGCAAACTTAGATCGCTTTGGAAAATAAGATTGCTTTTACGGAGTGATGAAATGAAAGTTCGAGCTTCCGTGAAGAAGATCTGCCGTAATTGCAAGATCGTCAAGCGTAGTGGTGTTGTACGTGTGATTTGTGTTGAACCAAAACACAAACAACGTCAAGGCTAAGAAAGAAGTTTGGTCAGCTCAATAATGGGCTGACCAAAATATTGTTTGCAAATCTGTCGTCTGTCGAGTATCCTTTCGGGCTTTTCGCAGATGGCCTTTAACTTTAAGGAGTGCATAGTGGCCCGTATCGCTGGCATTAACATTCCTGATCAAAAGCATACAGTCATTGCTTTGACTGCTATTTTTGGTATTGGACGTACACGCGCTAGAGCAATCTGCGCATCTACTTCAATTGCTGAAGATGCTAAGATCAAGGAATTGAGCGAAGCTCAAATAGATATCCTACGCGAAGAAGTCGCCAAATACACTGTAGAAGGTGACTTGCGTCGTGAGATTTCAATGAACATCAAGCGTCTTATGGATCTTGGTTGTTATCGTGGTCTCCGCCATCGTCGTAGCCTGCCCCTTCGTGGGCAACGTACTAAGACCAATGCGCGCACGCGTAAAGGTCCACGTAAGCCAATCAGAAAGTAACGGGAAGGTAAACCAAAATGGCTAAAGTTCCGTCACGTTCTCCGCGTAAGCGCGTACGTAAACAGGTTGCAGATGGCATGGCTCATATCCATGCGTCTTTCAACAACACAATTGTCACCATTACAGATCGTCAAGGTAATGCGTTGTCATGGGCTACCTCAGGTGGTTCTGGTTTCCGTGGTTCACGTAAATCAACACCATTCGCTGCACAGGTTGCTGCTGAGCGTGCAGGTATTGCTGCTCAAGACTACGGTGTTAAAAACCTTGAAGTTTTCGTGAAGGGTCCTGGTCCAGGTCGTGAATCAGCCATTCGTGCGCTGAACGCTGTTGGTTATAAAATTACTAACATTACCGATGTGACACCTATCCCTCATAATGGCTGTCGTCCACCTAAAAAACGTCGTGTATAACACTGCGTTTATAGGATAGTTGGAGAAAGATCATGGCAAGATACTTGGGTCCCAAGCTCAAGCTCAGCCGCAGAGAAGGTACAGACCTTTTCCTAAAAAGCGGTGTGAGAGCAATCGATTCGAAGTGTAAGCTAGAAACTGCACCTGGACAACATGGCGCACGTAAGCCACGTTTGTCTGAGTATGGTATTCAGTTACGCGAGAAACAAAAAGTTCGTCGTATTTATGGTGTGCTAGAAAAGCAATTCCGTAACTACTACAAAGAAGCTGCACGTCTAAAAGGCAACACTGGTGAAAACTTGTTGCAACTTTTAGAAGTCCGCCTAGATAACGTCGTTTATCGTATGGGTTTCGGTTCTACTCGTGCAGAATCACGTCAGCTAGTAAGCCATAAATCTGTTATGGTTAACGGTCGTGTTGTTAACATTCCGTCATTCAAAGTGTCTGCGAATGATGTTGTAAGCATCCGTGAAAAGTCACGTACTCAAGCTCGTATTAAAGCGGCTTTAGAAGTGTCTGGACAACGCGAAAAGCCTACATGGGTAGAAGTCGACAATGCGAAAATGGAAGGTGCTTTTAAGCGCGTTCCAGAACGTAGCGATTTGTCTGCGGATATTAACGAACAGCTGATCGTCGAGCTTTACTCTAAGTAAAGCTAACAAACAAGAGAGGACACAATGCAGGGTTCTGTTACAGAATTTCTTAAACCGCGTCTCGTTGATATTGAGCAGGTTAATTCAACTCGCGCCAAAGTTACACTAGAGCCACTAGAACGTGGTTTTGGCCATACCTTAGGTAACGCGTTGCGTCGCATCCTATTGTCGTCTATGCCTGGCTGTGCAGTTACTGAAGTCGAAATTGACGGAGTATTGCATGAATACAGCAGTAAGGAAGGCGTACAAGAAGATATCCTTGAGATATTGCTTAATCTTAAAGGATTAGCAGTGACCATCGAGGGTAAAGACGAGGCTTTGCTTACATTAAGCAAGTCCGGCACAGGCCCTGTTACAGCAGCAGATATCACGCATGATGGTGATGTTACCATCGTGAATCCTGATCATGTTATCTGTCACTTGACTGGTAACAATGATATCAGCATGCGTATCCGCGTTGAGCGTGGTCGTGGTTATGTGCCTGCTTCGGCTCGTGCACAAACTGAAGACGATGATCGCCCAATTGGTCGTTTGCTGGTTGATGCTTCTTTTTCACCTGTAGCTCGCATTGCTTATAATGTTGAAGCTGCTCGTGTTGAACAGCGTACTGACTTAGACAAACTTGTGATAGATATGACCACAAACGGTACTATCGATCCTGAGGAAGCCATTCGTCGTTCTGCAACTATTTTAGCTGAACAGCTAGATGCGTTTGTTGAACTACGTGATGTGACTGAGCAGGCTGTTGTAGAAGAGAAACCGGAGTTCGATCCGATTTTGCTGCGTCCTGTCGACGATTTAGAGCTAACTGTACGTTCGGCTAACTGTTTAAAAGCCGAAGCGATTCATTACATCGGAGATCTGGTACAACGCACTGAAGTTGAGTTGCTTAAGACCCCTAACTTAGGTAAGAAATCTCTTACTGAAATTAAGGATGTTTTAGCGTCTCGCGGACTGTCGTTAGGTATGCGTCTAGAAAACTGGCCACCGGCTAGTTTAGCTGACGACCTATAAGTCTCAGGTTAGTACAGATTTAGGTTATAAGGATTAGGTCATGCGCCATCGTAAGAGTGGTCGTCAACTAAACCGCAACAGCAGTCATCGTCAAGCTATGTTCCGTAACATGGCTTGTTCAATAGTTCGTCATGAGATTATCAAGACAACTGTTGCTAAAGCGAAAGAACTGCGTCGCGTTGTTGAACCTCTAATAACACTTGCTAAAGTTGACAGCGTTGCAAATCGCCGTTTAGCTTTCGCTCGTACCCGCGACGCTGAAGTTGTAGGTAAGTTATTTACTGAATTGGGTCCACGCTTCCAGGAACGTCCTGGTGGTTACACTCGTATTCTAAAGTGCGGTCTACGTACCGGTGATAAAGCCCCAATGGCTTACATCGAATTAGTAGGTCGTCCTGAAGCTGCTGAAGCTGTTGAAGTCGAAGCTGCTGAGTAATTAGTTACTCATCGAAAAAACCGAGCCTAGGCTCGGTTTTTTTTACTTTTTTTTGCCTGATTTTATTTTCCAATACTTGCTAGAGTTGGTTACAAGTTTAAGATTCTCAGCACTTCATGTTGTTCATTTCTTAAAATCATCTTTTTAGTCTTTTGCTACGACACTTCTGCATTCAATACTTCCTACGACACTTCTGCATTCAATACTTCCTACGACTTAGTGGCATACACCTACTAAGTTTATATCTTGCTTGGCTTATGGGTACCTGAGCAATCAGAGAGTTATATTCCATTATGTTAGGACATAATCAAGGTGCGGTAATTCCCCCAAGGTATCTGTGAGAAATATGTTTGTTTTACGTTTTTTTATTGATTTATCTCTCGATGTTATTAGTTCAGCTTCTTTAAAATGATTAATGATTACTGATTACTGATTACTGATTTACTGGTATCTGTCTGTGGTCTAGGTTTTGTTTTCTCCTAAACAGTTAACCCATAATGTTGCCTAATTTAGGTTGCTCTTGCTGTCGGTTTTTTCGAAACATTTTTAGGGTTTTAAGAAGCTCAATATTGATTATCAGTCTTAACCGACTTTGATTTGATCTAGTCTATTCAAGCAATAAAACCATTAATGACAAAGACTGTTGAATCAGCAACAATTGCTTTACTCAATGTTTTGTAAACCTAAGACACAACCGTGTTAGTTATTAATAGAGAAGTTGCAGGGCTTGCTTGGCGATAAGCTGGTTGTGGCTGTGTAGGCTTTGGGAAGCATCTTATTACAGCTAGTGAAGTTGGCATTAATGGAGGATCAAGTTTTGTTTGCGATTATGCCTCAATATAGCCCTATCTAATGTGCTGTGTTGAGTATAACCGCCACACCCTAGAGAAATTTAAAGCCTTTAAGCTACTCCCTAGTTTACTAGAGTTTCATTGTCGCGAAAGTAGATATTCTTGCTTCGGAGCACAAACGAGTTAAACATGGAAATCTTACCTACCACTTGAGATTGATTTACTTTTGAATTTGATTGTTTCTGTATCTACATAGTGTGTAAGCATAAAAAAAGCCTCCGAAGAGGCTTTTTTATTGCAGTTAAAGGTTATTTGTCTTCAAGCGCTTTTTGACTATAAGTCGGCTTTTCATGCTTTTGTCCCATAGCTTCAGCTACTTCAGGTGGCATATAGTTTTCATCATGCTTGGCAAGCACTTCCGTTGCCGCTAATTTTCCTGATTCTACTAATACACCTTGTGCGACGATCCCTTGACCTTCTCTAAACAAATCAGGTAACAAGTCATCATAAGTCACAACGACACTTCCGCCTGCTGAATCATGTACAGCAAACTCTACATATAAGCTGTCAGGATCTCGATTCATTGAGCCCATTGTAACCATACCGCCTACTCGGATTCGTTGTCCGACTTCAGGCAACACACCTGTGTCGTTTTTGCCGTGAGTAATCTCATATGGAGTATAGAATAAATTCAAATTTGAATTTAGTGCGTATAGCAATAATGAAGTAACGGCTGCAACGCCTGCAATTAATGTCACGGCGAGCGTTAATCTCTTTTTACGTCTTGGATTCACGGTTATTACCTCTTGTTTCTTTCAGGCGTTGTTCACGCGTTATCTTTTTAGCTATTTCAATTAGCACTTTACGCTTTTGTCTAATGCTTAGGGTGATCAATGTTGCCAAGCAGCCAATTGTTACACCATAGGATAACCAAACGTAAAATGCATAACCGCCCATATCTAAAAAATCTTTGAATGAATCAAATTGCATTATTTTGCCTCCTCTGCGGTTGCTAAGTCTCTCACCCAAGGGCGCATACCATTTCGAGCAAGAATTTCTGTTCTATAACGGACGAGGGTAATGGCACCAATCATCATACCAAAACCAACAATGTTTATTAGCAGAGGGTATAGCATATCCGTCGACATGGTAGACTTCTCTGTTATTCTGATGGTCGACGGTTGATGCAAGCTGCTCCACCAATCGACAGAGTATTTAATAATTGGAATATTAATTACGCCGACAATAGCGAGGATACCAGATGCTCTAGCCGCGAGGACTTTGTCTTCAAATGACGCATACAGTGAGATCACGCCTAAGTATAAAAATAATAATACCAATTCAGATGTAAGGCGCGCATCCCATACCCACCAAGCACCCCACATAGGTTTACCCCATGCAGCCCCTGTAAATAATGCAATAAAGGTGATCACAGCGCCTATCGGTGCAATGGCTGCTGCAGCCCAATCAGCCGATTTTATTTGCCAGACTAAACCTATGAATGAAGCAATTGCCATACCCATGTAAGCAGCCATAGACATTGATGCTGCAGGTACATGGATAAAGATGATACGGTAGCTATCACCTTGTTGATAATCGGTTGGGGCAAATAATAATCCCCAAATACTGCCAGTACCGACCATTAATATTGCAAGAATGCTAAACCATGGCAACAAGGTGCCAGACAATTTATATGCCCGTTCAGGGTCTGCGTAAGAATGAAGCCATTTCCACATTAGTTTGTACTCACTCGTAAAGAGGCGCCAATTGCGAAAGGTGCCAAGATTAAAGAACCGACCAACATAGCTGCAAGTATCGCAAGTTGACCATCGTAAGCCATGTTAAGTCCCGCAGCATCAATTGCACTGGTGGCAAAAATGAGTACGGGTATATATAAAGGCAAAATCAGTAAGCTTAGTAGCACTCCACCTTTTCGAAGCCCTACTGTAAGTGCTACACCTATTGCCCCAAGGAGCGACAATATTGGTGTGCCCAATGCTAATGTCAACATTAAGGCACCATAACTATTGCTCTCTAAATGTAATAGTACGGCCAGTAGTGGTGCGACTAAAATCAGTGGTACACCGGTTAGAATCCAATGTGCAAGTACCTTAGCTAATACCATCAATGCTAATGGTTGTGGACTCAGTAGCATTTGTTCTAGGCTACCGTCGTTAAAGTCTGCTTTAAATAAGCGCTCCAACGACAGCATTGATGCTAGTAAGGCCGCAACCCATATAATTCCTGGAGCTACTCTAGTAAGCACCTGAGATTCTGGTCCAATTCCTAGAGGGAAAAGAGTCACCACTAGGATAAAAAATAATAATGGGTTAAAAATATCTCCGCGATGACGAATTGCAATTCTTAAATCACGTTGTAGTAGCGTCATGAATGCTGCGGTGTAGCTGATTCCTCGTTTCATTCAAATACCTTATACAAAGCGATAGTCGAGAGTGATTTTGCGAAGCATAGCATTACTAATAATGCTCATATCCTGATGTGTTGTTAGTATCACACATCCACCCGACTCGGCATGTTGAATAAAAAGTTGTTCTAGTTCTTCTACACCTTTTTTATCAATTGCAGTAAAAGGCTCATCAAGGATCCATATTTTACAATTGCTGTATTGTAATCTTGCCAATGCTGTTCGTCGATGTTGCCCTGCTGATAAATGACCCGCAAGCGCCTCTTCAAAACCGGTTAAATTGACTTTGGCCAAAATAGCAGTGGTATCAAAACCATCATAGCCACTGATTCTTAAATTGAAGTTAAGATTTTCTTCTGCAGTGAGCTCACTTTTGACCCCTGCTAAGTGCCCTAGGTACAAGAGGTCATGGTTAAATTCATCCCTGCATCTATTGATGTTTTCACCACAATATTCGACATCTCCTGCATAGGGGCGTGATAAACCTGCAATTATTCGTAATAGACTGGTTTTACCTGCACCATTAGGACCCTCAATTTGGACAATATCACCCGCATTGATATTAAAACTCAGTTCGTCAAATAAAATCCGATCTTCACGAATACAGGTTAATTCGTTGGCACTTAATAGTACTTGTGATTGGTTTGATATGGTCACTTATCCCTCTTATTATGCGTGAGGATGAATTCGAAAAGATATTAACACAAACACTTTTACCGGTTTAGCTTTGTCATGATTAAGTGCTAGCAATTTGATATGGTTCCAAAAAAGAAGATATAGTTTGAACTTTTTTAATGATTGCTAATATATTACCTGAACTACACAGATTGTCTCGATTTAGAGCCTAAGCTGAGATTGTTATCACAAAAAGATGAGTTTTTTTGCTACTTGTAGTAATCTAGCCATTGCTAAAAATGAGTCTGCCTTCTAAATCAAAGGGCAGCGCTAAGCTTGGTATATTTGCAATTAGGAACGATGAATATGAAAAAATTGTTAGTAATGACTGCAGCAGCTGCATTAACTTTGTCTGCAAATGTATTTGCTCAAGAAGGTGAAGCTATTTATAACAAAGCGTGTCAAGTATGTCACAGCATGGGTGTGGCTGGTGCGCCTAAAGTTCATGATACTGCGGCATGGGAACCACGCCTAGCAAAAGGTTTAGATGCCTTAGTGGGTTCGGTTAAGTCTGGTTTAAACGCTATGCCACCAGGTGGCATGTGTACTGACTGTACCGATGATGATTACAAAAACGCAATTCAGTTTATGTCTAAGTAATTTTCAACTAGATCCAAAAACCGGCTTTAATAGCCGGTTTTTTTATGGGTAAATATCGGTAATGTTAAGCTATAACCTTACTGATGCTGCCATTGTTATTGCACTAAGGTATCGAGTGTTAATGTTGCATTATCACCCACCTTGAGCGTTTTTATCGTGCCCTTTAAGTCACCAGACTGTGGTTTAACACTGCCATTTTTTGACAATACTGCAATGATTTCGACTTCCTGAACTGAACTCAGTTTCACATCACCCCCCATGGACGTACTGTCATCTAGAGTGATCGTTACCGGTAAGTTACTTGCACTAATTTTAGTCGCCGCCAGCGGCACTTTAGGGCCTTGAGTTGCCCGAGCAAAAATAAACACTGTATCTGAATCAGATACTTTATCAGCTAACTCCGGTGCAATAGTTACTTCAATTTCGACGGTTTTTGCATTACTCGTCACTGCTGACTTTGGTGTAGCATCACCAGACATTGCACCTGATGCTTCATTAAGGCGCATATTCGCTGACTCAATGGCATTCATTAATGCTGTTTTGTCGACATCATTTCGATCGCTGTCTAGGATCATTTGCCAAGCATCGATAGCCTTCCGGTAGTTCGCAGTAAAGAACGCATCCATACCAACGAGAAGCAGTGTTGAGGGATCTTGTGGATCTAATGCTAAAGATTGCTCAATGATGGCTTGAATAGCCGGTGTCATCTGCTGATTCGCTTTATAGTAAAGTGCAGTAGCTTTAGGCCCAAGAAGTTCAGCTTGCGTACCGACTAATTGCATGACTTTATCGAATGCGGCAACGGCTTTATCATATTGGTTAGCAGATATATAAGCATGTCCAAGACTAAACCACGCCTGACTATCCTCTGGCTGTGCTTCCACTTTAGCTTCCATCATCTGTACGCGTTGCGACATGATTTGTGCTGTGTCCATACCTTGATGTGGATTGCTTGCTTGGGGAGGATTCGCTAATTCTTTATAAGCACCGAGGTGTTGATATAAGTAACCTGAAATGGCCAATATGCACAGGGTCATAAAAGCAGGCCATAAGGCGCTCTTTGATTTGATTTCTACGTCAAGAGAGTCGTCACCTTTTTGGCTCATGTCTTGAAGTAGATTTATCTCTAGTTCTTTTTTTAATGCCTCAAATTCGACTTGGTCTAATAGATCGTCATTCAATTCCTTTTCAAGAATGGTTATACGTTCGGCAAAAAGTTCAAGGTTAGTTTGTCTACGGACACCAGACTCTTCAGCTCGCAATAGCTTTTGTTGACGAAAATGTGGAACCCAAATCATGATTAGGCCAATAAGTACGACAAGCGCAATAAATATCCAAAATGTGGTCATTGTTTCAATATTCACTTTTAGGTTAACAGAGAAAGCGGCTATACCGCAGTGCTTGGAATCTTGATTATACGGAAAGATTATTAATTGAATAGTAATATAAGGAAGATATGAATCCAAATCCTGAGAGTTGCGTACTGGTTCACAGATTGAATTGTTTGTCTTACTAATAGCGAAACTTTGTTAAGGTAATTGTGTCAGACAGGTTGTCATAAATTTTCGTTTTGATTGAATAGATGCTCATAATGAGACTAGTGACCCAATTTTGTACGAAAATGGCAGACAGAAGCCATCGCAAGTTCTAAAATGCGTTAAAATTCGTTTAAGCTAATGTGCGTATATTAGTTTCACCGCATTAAATAGTGCTACCGTGATTTGTCTGTTTCAGATCCGCTAATTTTTTAGACTAAGGAATACCCATGATTCCAGAACTTGGACATTTCTCGCTAATTCTCGGTTTGGCTTTTGCCTTACTGCTAGCTAGCGTGCCGTTATATGGTTCCGCCCGTAAAGACCAGTATCTCGTTCGTTATGCCTGGCCACTAACATACGGAATGTTTTTTTTCATCAGTCTTTCGGTTATTGCGTTAGGGTATAGTTTCGCTGTCGATGATTTCTCTGTGGCTTATGTCGCACATCATTCTAATTCTCAACTTCCAATATTCTTTAAAATTGCGGCAGTGTGGGGCGGGCATGAAGGGTCACTATTATTCTGGGTATTTGCGTTGTCTGTATGGACCGCATCGGTAGCCTTATTTAGTAAGGGATTAGAAGAAGTCTTTACTGCAAGGGTGCTATCAGTATTAGCGATGATTGTTGTCGGTTTCAGTTTATTTATGATCCTAACATCAAGTCCATTTGAACGGATCTTCCCTATCCCGCTAGAAGGTCGAGATTTAAACCCAATGTTGCAAGATGTGGGCTTAATCTTCCATCCGCCAATGTTGTATTTGGGGTATGTTGGTTTCTCGGTCTGTTTTGCTTTTGCTATTGCGGCTTTAATGAGTGGCAGGCTTGACTCCGCTTGGGCTCGTTGGAGTCGTCCTTGGACATTAGCGGCATGGATATTTTTAACCGGTGGTATTTCATTAGGTTCTTGGTGGGCATATTACGAATTAGGTTGGGGCGGTTGGTGGTTCTGGGACCCAGTTGAAAACGCATCATTTATGCCTTGGTTAGTGGGTACCGCTTTAGTGCACTCATTAATTGTGACCGAAAAGCGTGGCGCATTCCGTAACTGGACCGTACTACTGTCTATTTTTGCTTTCTCTTTAAGTTTACTCGGTACCTTTATTGTACGTTCAGGCGTACTTACTTCAGTGCATTCTTTTGCAGCAGATCCAAGCCGTGGTTTGTTTATCTTGTTGTTGCTAGGTATTGCCATTGGTGGTTCATTAACTTTGTTTGCCTTCCGTGCAAGCGAAATGAGTAGCCCAGCTCGATTTGAGCTTAAATCGAAAGAAACCATGTTGTTAATTTGTAATGTGCTTCTGACTGTTTCAGCTGGTACTGTTTTATTGGGTACCTTGTATCCTTTACTCATTGACGCTCTAGGCATGGGTAAGATTTCTGTTGGTCCTCCATATTTTAATGCGGTATTTGTACCTATCGTGTTAGTGCTATTTGGCTTTATGGGAATTGGTCCAATTATTCGCTGGAAAAAATCTAAAGCCGGTGAAATTAAAAGACAGTTACTCATTCCAGCCATTATTGCTTTAGTTGTTGGGGTAGCGGCGCCATTTGTTGCTGGTGGTCAGTTTAATGCTTGGGTAATGTGCGGTGTCGCCGCGACAACATGGATCATGCTATCAACTTTCCGTGCCGCTTATAATATGGTGAGCAATAAAGAGGGTGGCATCAGTCTTAACCGAATCGGGCGTAGTCAGCTCGGCATGCTCTTTGCCCACTTTGGCATCGCGGTATCGGTAATGGGGGCAACAATTGTCTCTAATTATTCGATCGAGAAAAGCGTACGCATGGGACCTGGAATAAGCCAAGAACTAGCAGGTTATACATTTAAGTATTTAGAAACTAAAAATGTCGTCGGTCCTAACTATACTGCGCAACAAGGTCAAATTGAGATTTATAAAGATGATGAATTTATCACTTTATTAAAACCTGACCGTCGTCAGTACAATGTGCGCACTATGGATATGACTGAAGCGGGTATTGATTGGGGCTTGTTCCGTGACTTATATGTCACTATGGGCGACCCAATTAATTTAACTGAGTTTGCTGTGCGTCTTAACTACAAGCCGTTTGTACGTTGGTTGTGGTTTGGTTCGATCTTTATGATGATTGGTGGCTTCTTAGCAGCATCAGATAAACGTTATCGTGTGAAGCAAGTTGCTACAGAAGAAGCAGTAAAAGCAAAATTAGCGACAGCTTAATTAACTCGGAGACATTATGAAGAAGTTTGTACTGTTTATACCTTTGGTTATATTTTTAGGTATGGGCGTGTTTTTATATCAAGGATTATTTCTCAATCCTAAAGTGCTCGATTCTGCATTAGAAGGAAAGCCTGTCCCGGCTTTCCAGCTCGAGCGTTTGGAAGTACCTAGTGAAGTCTTGACTGAGAAAGATTTGCCCGCAAAAGTATTGATGTTGAACTTTTGGGCGACTTGGTGTCCAGCATGTAAATATGAACATCCTTATTTAATGATGTTATCTAAGCGTAATTTGTTACCTATATACGGCATCAACTATCGTGACGAACGAGCATTAGCTGTTAAAGAGTTAACGACTCAAGGCGATCCATACACAGTTAATATCTATGATAAGGATGGTCGCTTGGGCCTCGACCTTGGGGTTTATGGCGCACCAGAAACCTTCATTGTTGATCATAACGGTATTATTCGTTATCGCTATGCTGGTCCCATTGACCAAACGGTTTGGACACAAACCTTGTATCCGATGATCCAGCAATTACAAGCTGAAGCAAAACTTGATGGGGCATCGTAATGAAATATATATTTAAAATGATGTTGGCTTGTACTAGTTTACTTTTTTCTCTGAACGTATTGGCTACTCCAGTCGATACCTATGAGTTTAAATCAGTAGATAATCAGCAAAGGGCCTTGTCACTCGCACATCAGTTGCGTTGTCCACAGTGTCAGAATCAAAACTTAGTCGATTCAAATTCTCCTGTTGCGCAAGATTTACGTCTTGAAGTCTATAAAATGGTAGATAATGGCAAGTCAGACTCAGACATCATCGAATTTATGACTAGTCGCTACGGTGACTTTGTTTTGTATAATCCTAAGTTAGACTCAAAAACCTACCTTTTATGGCTTGGTCCATTTGGGTTACTTATTTTGGGACTGTTTATTGGCTTTATCTTTGTGCGAAAACAACGGATCCAAGCAACAGAATCGACAACTTTGTCGGCAGAGCAGCAAGCCGAATTAGATGCGTTATTAAATCGTAATAAAGCGGCTAAATAACAGATTGGAGTATTAACTTTGAAACAGTGGTTTGCGTTTATCTTCACTAGCTTCTTTCTTATGGTTATTGCAAGTGGTGTTAATGCATATCCCGGCATGCAAGCTGCGGCTGAGCAAACCACTGATTCAACGCTTGAGCGAATCAATATATTGCCGCAGCCATTTCCGGTAGCGCTAGTCGATTTTAGCGATATCGTTGGTGAGCCGGTTAACTTTGACCAATATAAGGGCAAAGTCGTCGTTATTAATCTTTGGGCTACTTGGTGCCCACCCTGTGTCAGAGAACTTCCTGCACTCAACCGATTAGATCAAACTCTAGATGCTGCACATTTTGCACTATTACCTATTTCGATTGATGCTGAAGCCGTGGCTATTGTGCAACCATTTTTAGAATCCCTTGGTTTACCCACATTTAACTCGTATTTTGATCCGCAACAACGACTACGTGATGTTTTCCCACTGGATACCATTCCTGCGACATTTATCTTAAATGAACAAGGTGATCTGGTGGCTTATGTGCGTTCTTATGTCGATTGGGATGATAAAAATGTCATTAGCTTTCTTGAACAGTTTCGTAAAGGCACTAAAAAAGTACAATAAATAGTCATAATATGACTTAAAATACGAAAAAGGATCGCTTTTGGTGAAAAGATCGCCAAGCGATCCTTTTTTGTTTAAAAAGGCCTTGCACTAAATCTTAAGCTGCCTATAATGCGCATCCACTGACACGGCAGACAGCGAAAGCGGTTACCGAGTTAGGTTGAATTAAGTGCTTCAAAACACTGGATTCAAGGCGAAAAGAAAGTTTGAAAAAACACTTGACGCCGACACGGGAAAGCGTAGAATACGCACCCCAAGCCAACGACCTAGCGTCTTACGGCGA
>NZ_JACJDX010000024.1:0-15816 GCF_014163775.1 Shewanella sp. SR43-8
TTTACGTTTCGCTATCCGTGAAGGTGGCCGTACAGTTGGTGCAGGTGTTGTAGCTAAAATCATCGCGTAATAGCGACTTTAGTGAACACTAAAAAAGGAAGCTTAGGCTTCCTTTTTTATTTTTAGGGTAAAGTTAGCAATAAAAATCGATTTTTTGATTGATTTGTTAATCTTACTTTACCTGTATTGTTGCGAACAAAGCTGAATAAGAATACAATCTATGGCCGATTTTTGACCCTGTGCTTATGCATTTTCCGGGAAAGTTCGGAAATGTGGATTTGGTGAATATGTTGTTTACCAAGCTAAGCCCAGGTCGTAGTGAGTAACGGAATTAACCGATGACAACAAATACTGAAAACCAGAGTAATTCTTTGGATATCGTTAAGTGGGGCATAGCAGCATTGCTTATTGCTACTGCTGTTATAGGCAATCAATTTTATGCAGATGCTAATGTTGTAGCTCGTGTTGCTGGGGTAATTATTGCCTTTGCTATTGCAGGTATCATTGCACTGCAGACAAGTAAGGGAAAGCAGGCGCAATCTTTTGCTCGTGAAGCACATATTGAAGTGCGCAAAGTCGTTTGGCCAACTCGCCAAGAGGCGCTAAACACTACCTTTATTGTACTTGCAGCTACTGCAGTAATGGCATTAATCCTTTGGGGATTAGATGCTATATTGTTACGAGTAGTCAATTTAATTACTGGCGTATAGGCATCTGAAAATGACTGAAGTTACAGAAGCGAAAAAAAGATGGTATGTGATCCAAGCCTTTTCAGGCTATGAAGGCCGTGTGCTTAAAACACTGCTAGAACATATCAAAATGCATAACATGGAAGCATACTTTGGTGAGATTTTAGTTCCTACTGAAGAAGTTGTTGAAATGCGTGCAGGTCAACGCCGTAAAAGTGAACGCAAATTTTTCCCTGGTTATGTATTGGTCCAGATGGAAATGAACGATGATAGCTGGCACTTAGTCAAAAGCATTCCACGTGTAATGGGCTTTATCGGTGGAACATCGGATCGCCCTGCACCGATTTCTGACAAAGAAGCTGATGCAATTCTTCAGCGTCTACAAGATACTGTTGAGTCTCCAACTCATCGTATTATGTATGAGCCTGGTGAAGTGGTTCGCGTTTGTGACGGTCCATTTGCTGACTTTAACGGTACAATCGAAGAAGTCGATTATGAAAAGAACCGTATTAAAGTTTCGGTGATGATTTTCGGTCGTTCAACACCAGTAGAACTCGATTTTAATCAAGTCGAAAAGAGCTGATTAAAATAACTACAAATATATATTGTTTGCGGGTGCGTATTTTTATATAATTCGCACCCGTTGTTTTCAGGGGAGCGTATTGGCATGTCGCCAAGATGCGTTTGAACCCAAATAGAGGAAATGTCGACATGGCAAAGAAAATTGAAGCTTATATCAAGCTACAAGTAGCAGCCGGTGCTGCAAACCCGTCTCCACCAGTTGGACCTGCTTTAGGTCAAAAAGGTGTGAACATCATGGAATTCTGTAAAGCATTCAACGCTCGTACTGAAAAGTTCGAAAAAGGTATGCCGATTCCTGTTGTTATCACTGTATATAACGACCGTTCTTTCACTTTTGAAACTAAGACTCCACCTGCATCTTTCTTATTGCTTAAAGCAGTAGGTCTGAAATCAGGTTCTGGCCGTCCTAATACTCAAAAAGTAGGTACTATTAAGCGTAGCGCAGTTCAGGAAATTGCTGAATCTAAAGCCGCTGATATGACTGGTGCTGATATTGAAGCGATGACTCGCTCAATTGAAGGTACTGCACGTTCAATGGGTTTGGTAGTAGAGGACTAATATAATGGCAAAGCTAACTAAGCGCGCTCGCGTTATCCGCGAAAAAGTTGATGCAACAAAATTGTATGACATCAGCGAAGCTGTAGTACTTTTACAAGAATTAGCGACTGCTAAGTTTGTTGAAAGTGTTGATGTAGCTGTTAATCTAGGCATCGATCCTCGTAAATCAGATCAAAACGTGCGTGGTGCTACTGTACTTCCACATGGTACTGGTCGTGATGTTCGTGTTGCTGTATTCACACAAGGTGCAAACGCTGAAGCTGCTATCGCTGCTGGCGCAGAACTTGTGGGTATGGAAGATTTAGCTGAAAAAGTTAAAGCTGGCGAAATGAACTTCGACGTGGTTATCGCATCTCCAGATGCAATGCGCGTTGTTGGTATGTTAGGTCAAATTTTAGGCCCTCGTGGTTTAATGCCTAACCCTAAAACTGGTACAGTAACGCCAAACGTTGCTGAAGCAGTTAAGAATGCCAAAGCAGGTCAAGTTCGTTACAGAAACGACAAAAATGGTATTATCCACACAACTATCGGTAAAGTTACATTCACTACTGAACAGTTGAAAGAAAACTTAGAATCGTTAGTGTCAGCACTGAAAAAGGCTAAGCCTGCAGTTGCTAAAGGCATTTACGTGAAAAAGATTAGCATCTCTACCACTATGGGTGCAGGTGTAGCTATCGACCAGGGTTCTCTGGACGAAGTTAAGTAATATACAAAGCGCGCGTATTAGTCTATAATGCGCGCACTTTGTGGGTTGAAGCCGCTTTTATACATAAGTGAATCACTTTTTGTATATTAGAGCCGGTTTCCGTCCAAGACCGCAGGTGTTAATCGTAAGGTTAACTTAATTTCCAGCGTAGACGGTGTCAGGCCCCAGCTAAATTTTTTTACTGGAAAATCTGCACCGTAAGTAACTAAACACATTTGTGTTTAGTTTGGTAAATTCTAGGGAATTCCCTAGGTAGAATCCAGGAGTAAAGCCAATGGCATTAAGACTCGAAGACAAACAGGCAATTGTGGCTGAAGTCAACGAAGCTGCCAAAGGTGCACTTTCTGCAGTTGTTGCCGATTCACGTGGCGTAACTGTAGGTGCTATGACCGGTCTGCGTAAAGCTGCTCGCGAAAATGGTGTGTTTGTACGTGTAGTACGTAACACTCTTGCTCGTCGTGCAGTTCAAGGTACAGCTTTTGAGTGCCTAGCAGAAACGTTCACTGGCCCAACTTTAATAGCTTTCTCTAACGAGCATCCAGGTGCTGCAGCGCGTCTTTTAAAAGACTTCGCTAAGGGTCAAGCAAAATTTGAAGTTAAAGGTGCAGCTTTCGAAGGGATGTTTATCCCTGCAGCTGATATTGATCGTTTAGCGAAACTACCAACTTACGACGAAGCACTAGCTCAGTTGATGATGACTATGAAAGAAGCATCTGCTGGCAAATTCGTACGTACATTGGCCGCCCTTCGCGATCAAAAACAAGACGCCGCTTAATTATAAGCAGGCAGCTTAATAAAATTGAATTCAGAACAATAGGAAATATTTCTAATGTCTATCACTAAAGACCAAATGTTAGAAGCTTTTGCAGCAATGTCTGTAATGGAAGTAGTTGAACTAATCGAAGCTATGGAAGAGAAATTCGGCGTTTCTGCTGCTGCTGCAGTAGTTTCAGGCGGCGGCGATGCTGTTGTTGCTGAAGAGCAAACAGAATTTGACGTAGTTCTTACTTCTCATGGCGAAAACAAAGTTGCTGTTATTAAAGCACTTCGTAGCGCTACAGGTTTAGGCCTAAAAGAAGCTAAAACTATGGCTGAATCTTCTCCAATCGCAGTTAAAGAAGCTGTGTCTAAAGAAGAAGCTGCAACTCTTAAAGCTGATCTAGAAGCCGCTGGTGCTTCTGTTGAAGTTAAGTAAGCTGTAATTTAGCTTGCATCACCCAAGCAATTGGGTGAAGGCTGGCGGTTTTTTAACCGTCGGCCTTTTTTGCGCTTTATGCGCAGGCGATTTTTTTTCACCGTTTGTCGCCAGTTTTAGCAGTCCCTAGCAGAGATTACTGGTTAGGTTCTTGCCATCAACGGTGATGGGCAAACGTGCTGATTTAATTAAATTATTTCAGTCTTGGTCACATCTCGTAAGCAGAGGAAACCCATGGTTTACTCCTATTCTGAAAAGAAGCGTATTCGCAAAGACTTTGGTAAGCGTCCAAAAGTTTTGGACATCCCTTATTTATTGTCTATCCAGTTAGACTCTTTTAAGAAGTTCACCGATCAAGACCCTACGGGTGAGCGTGGCTTAGAAGCTGCATTCCGTAGCGTTTTTCCTATCAAGAGCTTTTCTGGCTATTCTGAGCTGCAATATGTCAGCTACAAGCTAGGTGAGCCAGTTTTTGATGTGAAAGAATGTCAGATCCGCGGTGTTACTTATTCGGCACCACTACGCGTTAAATTACGCATGGTGTTGTTTGACCGTGAAGCTGCTGCTGGCACTGTTAAAGACATTAAAGAGCAAGAAGTCTACATGGGTGATATACCTATGATGACTAATAACGGTACTTTCGTTATTAACGGTACTGAGCGTGTAATCGTGTCTCAGTTACACCGTTCTCCAGGTGTGTTCTTTGATCATGACCGTGGTAAAACCCACTCTTCTGGTAAGGTGCTGTATAACGCACGTATTATTCCTTACCGTGGTTCATGGCTTGACTTTGAATTTGATCCTAAAGATGCTCTATTCGTTCGTATTGACCGTCGTCGTAAATTACCGGCTACTATCATTTTACGAGCGCTTGAATATTCTACTCAAGATATCCTCGATTTATTCTTTGAGCGTATCGAGTTTAAGATTAAAAAAGACTCATTAGTGATGTCACTAGTGCCTGACCGCCTACGTGGTGAAACTGCTGGCTATGACATTAAAGATGCTGAAGGCTCTTTATTAGTTGAAGCTGGTCGTCGCATCACTGCGCGTCACATTAAGCAACTTGAAAAAACCAACACGACTGAGCTAGAAGTGCCAGTAGATTATATTGTTGGTAAGTATGCTGCTCAAGACTACATCGATGAAGATACCGGTGAAGTTTTAGTGACCGCAAACAGCGAGATTACCTTAGAAGATTTAGCTAAGTTATCACTTGCTGGTATTAAGAATATTGATACTTTGTTTATCAATGATCTTGATCATGGTGCTTATATTGCTGACACATTACGCATTGATTCAACAACTAACCGCTTAGAAGCTTTAGTTGAAATCTACCGTATGATGCGTCCTGGCGAGCCACCAACCAAAGATGCTGCTGAAGGTTTATTCCAAAACCTATTCTTCAGTGAAGAACGTTATGACTTATCTAAAGTAGGTCGTATGAAGTTCAACCGTCGTCTTGAGATTGCAGAAGACGAAGGTAACGGTGTGTTGTCTAAAGAAGACATCGTATCTGTTATGAAGAAAATCATCGAAATCCGTAATGGTTATGATGAAGTCGACGATATTGACCACTTAGGTAACCGTCGTATTCGTAGCGTTGGTGAAATGGCTGAAAACCAGTTCCGTGTTGGTTTAGTCCGTGTTGAGCGTGCTGTTCGTGAGCGTCTATCTTTAGGCGATTTAAACGAGCTAATGCCACAAGACTTGATTAACGCTAAGCCAATTTCTGCGGCAGTGAAAGAATTTTTTGGTTCTTCACAATTGTCACAGTTTATGGATCAAAACAACCCGCTATCAGAAGTGACGCATAAGCGTCGTATTTCTGCGCTTGGCCCAGGTGGTTTGACTCGTGAGCGTGCTGGTTTCGAAGTTCGTGACGTACATCCAACTCACTACGGTCGTTTATGTCCAATTGAGACCCCTGAAGGTCCAAACATTGGTCTAATCAACTCGTTAGCAAGTTTTGCGCGCACTAACTCTTACGGCTTCCTAGAAACACCTTACCGCAAAGTGGTTGATGGTGTGATTACTGATGATGTTGAATACTTATCAGCAATCGAAGAAGGTCGTTATGTTATTGCTCAGGCTAACATCGAAGTTGATGCTGATGGCCGTATGGCAGAAGAACAAATCGCTTGTCGTCACAAAGGTGAGTCTACCTTTATGCGCGCAGCCGATGTTCAGTATATGGACGTATCTCCACAGCAGATTATTTCTGTTGCAGCATCATTAATTCCGTTCTTAGAACACGATGATGCTAACCGCGCATTGATGGGTGCAAACATGCAACGTCAAGCAGTACCTACTTTACGTGCTGATAAGCCGTTAGTCGGAACGGGTATTGAACGTACTCTTGCTGTTGACTCTGGTGTGGTTGTAGCTGCTAAACGTGGCGGTGTGGTTGATTATGTTGATGCTAGCCGTATCGTAGTTAAAGTAAATGAAGATGAGCTACACGCAGGTGAAGCCGGTATCGACATTTACAACCTAACTAAATATACCCGTTCAAACCAAAACACTTGTATTAACCAACGTCCTTGTTGTTCTGTTGGTGAGCCAGTGGTTCGTGGCGATGTATTGGCCGATGGTCCATCTACCGATTTAGGTGATTTGGCGCTTGGTCAGAACATGCGCATCGCGTTCATGCCTTGGAACGGTTATAACTTCGAAGATTCGATCTTAATTTCTGAGCGCGTAGCGCAAGAAGATCGTTTTACTACTATCCATATTCAGGAGCTTTCTTGTATTGCTCGTGATACTAAATTGGGTAGCGAAGAAATCACTGCTGATATTCCAAACGTAGGTGAGTCTGCTTTATCTAAATTAGATGAATCAGGTATCGTTTATATTGGTGCAGAAGTGAAGGGTGGCGACATTCTTGTGGGTAAAGTGACACCTAAGGGTGAAACACAGTTAACTCCAGAAGAGAAACTACTCCGAGCTATTTTTGGTGAAAAAGCTTCTGACGTTAAGGACAGCTCATTACGTGTTCCTAACTCAGTGAAAGGCACCATCATCGACGTACAGGTATTTACCCGTGACGGCGTTGAGAAAGATAAGCGTGCGCTTGAAATTGAAGAAATGCATGTTCGCCAAGCTCGTAAAGACTTAGGTGAAGAGTTCAAGATCCTTGAAGAAGGCGTATTGGGCCGTGCACGTAACTTGTTATTGTCTGTAGGTTATTCTGAAGCTAAGTTAGCTGAGATCCCACGTAAAGACGTATTAATCCAAGTTATCGACGATGAAGCAAAACAAACTGAATTAGAGCAGTTAGCTGAACAGCATGAAGAGCTTAAAGCAGACTTCGATAAGACATTTGAAATCAAGCGTCGCAAGATCACCCAAGGTGATGACTTGGCACCTGGTGTATTGAAAATTGTTAAGGTTTACCTTGCAGTTAAACGTACTATCCAGCCTGGTGACAAGATGGCAGGTCGTCATGGTAACAAAGGTGTTATCTCGAAGATTTGTCCTGTTGAAGACATGCCATACGATGAAGAAGGTAATCCTGTAGACATCGTACTTAACCCATTGGGCGTACCTTCGCGTATGAACATCGGTCAGGTACTTGAAGTCCACATGGGCGCAGCAGCTAAGGGTATCGGTAATAAAATTACTGCTATGCTTGAAGAGCAGCGTGAAATTGCCGAACTTCGTGGTTACATCAAACAAGTTTATGAATTAGGTGATGACGTGCTTCAACGCGTTGATATCGATTCGTTTACTGATGATGAAGTTGTGCGCTTGGCTACCAACCTTAAAGGTGGTATTCCAATTGCTACACCAGCATTCGACGGTGCTAAAGAGAAAGAGATCAAGCAAATGCTTGCTCTTGCAGGCTTACCTGAGTCTGGCCAGTTGACATTATGTGACGGCCGTACCGGTAACGAATTTGAGCGTAAAGTAACCGTTGGTTACATGTATATGCTTAAATTGAACCACTTAGTAGATGACAAGATGCACGCTCGTTCTACGGGTTCGTACAGCTTAGTGACTCAACAACCATTGGGCGGTAAAGCTCAATTTGGTGGTCAGCGTTTCGGTGAGATGGAAGTGTGGGCACTTGAAGCATATGGTGCTGCTTATACTCTACAAGAAATGCTAACAGTTAAATCAGATGACGTTAACGGTCGTACTCAGATGTATAAAAACATCGTCGACGGTAACCATCAGATGCAACCTGGCATGCCTGAGTCTTTCAACGTATTGTTGAAGGAAATTCGTTCACTTGGTATTAATATCGAGTTGGACCAAGAGTAAGCATCGCACTTAAGCAATGTTTGGTAACCAAGGGTGCTTTGCAGCAGCAAAGCACCTGGTTTAACTCCTTCAGGAGAGAAACGTGAAAGACTTATTAAAGTTTCTTAAACAGCAAAGTAAGACTGAAGAATTTAACGGTATTAAAATTGGTTTGGCCTCGCCAGATCTAATCCGTTCTTGGTCTTTTGGTGAAGTAAAGAAGCCAGAAACCATTAACTACCGTACATTCAAGCCTGAACGTGAAGGTTTGTTTTGTGCGCGTATCTTTGGTCCGGTTAAAGATTACGAATGTTTGTGTGGTAAATACAAGCGTTTGAAGCACCGTGGTGTTATTTGTGAAAAGTGTGGCGTAGAAGTTACCCAGACTAAAGTGCGTCGTGAGCGCATGGGTCACATTGATCTGGCTAGTCCAGTTGCCCACATTTGGTTCTTAAAATCACTTCCGTCACGTATTGGCTTAATGCTAGATATGACGTTGCGTGATATTGAACGCGTACTGTATTTCGAATCATTTGTTGTTATCGAGCCTGGTATGACCACGCTTGAGCGCGGCCAAATGCTGACCGAAGAAACGTATCTTGATGCGTTAGAAGAATACGGTGACGAGTTTGAAGCTAAAATGGGTGCTGAAGCAGTTCTTGAATTGCTACGTGCTATCAATTTAGCTGAACAGATCGAGCAAATGCGTGAAGAGTTGCCTTCAATTAACTCTGAAACCCGTCGTAAAAAGGTGACTAAACGCCTTAAATTGATGGAAGCATTCTTCACTTCTGGCAACAAGCCAGAGTGGATGATCTTAAAAGTATTACCGGTTCTTCCACCTGATCTACGTCCATTAGTGCCGTTAGATGGTGGTCGTTTCGCGACATCAGATCTTAACGATCTTTACCGTCGTGTTATTAACCGTAACAACCGCTTAAAGCGTCTGTTAGATTTAGCTGCGCCTGACATTATTGTACGTAACGAAAAACGTATGTTACAAGAGTCAGTTGATGCGCTATTAGATAACGGTCGTCGCGGTCGTGCTATTACCGGTTCTAACAAGCGTCCGCTTAAATCTCTTGCTGATATGATCAAGGGTAAGCAAGGTCGTTTCCGTCAGAACTTACTTGGTAAGCGTGTTGACTATTCAGGCCGTTCGGTAATTACCGTAGGTCCTACTTTACGTCTGCATCAGTGTGGTCTTCCTAAGAAGATGGCGCTTGAGCTATTCAAACCATTTATTTACGGCAAGTTAGAAGCGCGTGGTTTAGCGACGACTATTAAAGCTGCTAAGAAAATGGTTGAACGCGAACAGGCTGAAGTATGGGATGTGTTAGACGAAGTGATTCGTGAACATCCAGTAATGCTTAACCGTGCACCAACACTTCACAGACTAGGTATTCAAGCATTTGAACCTGTACTGATTGAAGGTAAAGCAATTCAATTGCATCCGTTAGTTTGTGCGGCATACAACGCCGACTTCGACGGTGACCAAATGGCGGTTCACGTACCATTAACGCTTGAAGCTCAGTTAGAAGCTCGTGCGCTAATGATGTCAACCAACAACATTTTGTCACCTGCTAACGGTGAGCCAGTAATTACGCCGTCTCAGGACGTTGTATTAGGTTTGTACTACACCAGCCGTGAATGTATTAACGGTCGCGGTGAAGGTATGGCATTCGCTGATGTGTCAGAAGTAGAAAAAGCCTACGCTACTGGTGTTGCTGAACTACATGCTCGCGTTAAAGTGCGTATTACCGAAACCAACATCGCAGAAGATGGCGAAAGAACTAAAGCAACTCGTATCATTGATACGACTGTTGGTCGTGCTCTTTTATCATTAATTTTGCCTGAAGGCTTATCGTATGATTTGGTTAACCAAAACATGGGTAAGAAACAGATTTCTAAGCTGTTGAACACTTGTTATCGTCAACTAGGTCTTAAAGATACTGTTATCTTTGCTGACCAATTGATGTATACCGGTTTCCGTTTTGCAACCATTTCTGGTGCCTCTGTTGGTATCGATGACATGGTTATTCCTGACGAGAAATACACCTTAGTTGCAGACGCTGAAGCTGAAGTGCTTGAAATTCAAGAGCAGTTCCAGTCAGGTCTTGTAACAGCTGGTGAGCGTTACAACAAAGTAATCGATATCTGGGCAAGCGCGAACGAAAAAGTCTCTAAAGCCATGATGGAAAACTTGTCTACTGAGACAGTGATTAACCGTGATGGTGTACCTGAGCAACAAGCTTCGTTTAACAGCATCTATATGATGGCTGACTCAGGTGCTCGTGGTAGTGCTGCACAGATCCGTCAGCTAGCAGGTATGCGTGGTTTGATGGCTAAGCCAGATGGCTCAATCATCGAAACACCAATTACGGCTAACTTCCGTGAAGGTCTAAACGTACTTCAGTACTTTATTTCTACTCACGGTGCGCGTAAAGGTCTTGCCGATACAGCATTGAAGACAGCTAACTCGGGTTACTTGACTCGTCGTTTAGTAGACGTTGCACAAGACTTAGTTGTTATTGAAGATGACTGTGGTGTTGAGCATGGTCTAACAATGAAACCGCTTATTGAAGGTGGTGATGTTGTTGAGCCATTACGTGAACGTGTTCTAGGTCGTGTGGTTGCGCTTGACGTAATGAAGCCAGGTACAGATGAAGTGCTTGCTCCACGCAACACACTTCTTGATGAAGCATGGTGTAATACGTTAGAAGAACACAGTATCGACGAAGTCATTGTACGTTCTGTTATTACCTGTGACACAGACTTTGGTGTGTGTGCGGCATGTTACGGTCGTGACTTGGCTCGTGGTCATATTATTAACCACGGTGAAGCGATTGGTGTTGTTGCGGCGCAGTCTATTGGTGAACCTGGTACACAGTTAACCATGCGTACGTTCCACATTGGTGGTGCGGCATCTCGAGCTTCTGCAGAAAACAACGTTCAAGTTAAGAACGCGGGTTCTCTGAAGTTACACAATGCTAAGCATGTTTCAAATATCGACGGTAAGCTTGTAATTGTTTCTCGTTCTTCTGAGATAGCTATCATCGATGAGCTAGGTCGTGAGAAAGAGCGCTATAAAGTACCTTACGGTACCGTATTAGAGAAATTGGAAGAAAGTGAAGTTGCAGCTGGCGAAATCATCGCAAACTGGGATCCACATACTCACCCAATTATTTCTGAAGTTGCCGGTAGCGTGAAGTTCGTTGACATGATCGATGGCGTAACTATGACTCGCCAAACTGACGAGTTAACGGGTTTATCTTCTGTCGTGGTGCTCGATGTTGGTGCGCGTACTTCAGCCGGTAAAGAATTGCGTCCAGCTATTCGCTTAGTTGATGCCAATGGTGACGACTTAATGATCCCTGGTACTGAAGTACCAGCTCAATACTTCTTACCTGGTAACGCGATTGTGTCGAAAGACGATAACGCGAAAATCAACGTTGGTGATCCATTAGCACGTATTCCACAAGAATCGTCTAAAACTCGTGACATCACCGGTGGTCTACCACGTGTTGCTGACTTATTCGAAGCGCGTAAGCCGAAAGAGCCTGCAATTCTTGCAGAAATCTCAGGTACTATCTCGTTCGGTAAGGAAACTAAAGGTAAGCGTCGTCTAGTGATTACGCCAGCCGATGGTAGTGATCACTATGAAGAGATGATCCCTAAGTGGCGTAACTTAAACGTGTTCGAAGGTGAAAAAGTCGAACGTGGTGAAGTTATAGCAGACGGCCCAGAAGCGGCACACGACATTCTTCGTCTTCGTGGTATCCACAACGTAGCAAACTACATTGTGAACGAAGTACAAGATGTTTACCGTCTACAGGGCGTTAAGATCAACGATAAGCACATCGAAGTTATCATTCGTCAAATGTTACGTAAGTGTTTGATCACTTCAACAGGCGACACTGAATTCTTAGAAGGTGAGCAAGCAGAAGTTTCACGCGTGAAGATTGCTAACCGTGAGTTAATCGCTCAAGGTAAAACACCTGCAACGTTTGAACGTGAATTACTCGGTATTACCAAAGCGTCTTTGGCTACTGAATCATTCATTTCTGCAGCATCGTTCCAGGAAACCACTCGTGTGTTAACTGAAGCGGCCGTTGGCGGTAAGAGCGATCCATTACGTGGTCTGAAAGAAAACGTAATCGTTGGTCGTTTGATCCCAGCTGGTACTGGTTATGCTTATCACAAGACCCGTAACGAAGAACGCGCTAAAGTGTTAAGTTCTCGTGGCAAAGTAGCAGCTACAACTGTTACTGCAAGCGAAGCTGAACAGAACCTAGCAGATCTACTAAACTTGGCCGGTGGCCAAGATTAAGTTAGTTTTTTGTTAAAAAAAGGCGCCATTGGCGCCTTTTTTATTGGAATTTGCATGAAAAGTTGGCTATTTCTTGACAGATTGCCATTACCTTTCTAAAATTCCGCGTCCCACCATTGTGGGATATAGATTTTTCACACCTAATTGTTGAGCTTGAATCAACTGTCGGAGCTATACATGGCAACTGTTAACCAGTTGGTACGTAAGCCACGCGCGCCAAAAGTCGAAAAGACTAATGTGCCTGCGTTGAACGCGTGCCCACAAAAACGTGGTGTTTGTACTCGTGTGTACACTACAACACCTAAAAAACCTAACTCTGCACTACGTAAAGTAGCTCGTGTGCGCTTAACTAACGGTTTCGAAGTAACTTCGTATATCGGTGGTGAAGGCCATAACTTGCAAGAGCACAGTGTAATCCTAATCCGTGGTGGTCGTGTTAAAGACTTACCAGGTGTGCGTTACCACACTGTTCGTGGCGCATTAGACTGTGCTGGCGTGACTTCACGTCGCCAAGGCCGTTCTAAGTACGGTGCTAAGCGTCCTAAGTCTTAACGTATCCCGTTTAAGTAAGGCCAAGCTAGTATTTATTTGACATTCCAGTTTTGGAAATACCTGAAGCATACGGAGAATTAATATGCCAAGACGTCGCGTTGTAGGACAACGTAAAATCCTACCAGATCCAAAGTTTCACAGTGAGTTGTTGGCTAAGTTCATCAACGTCATCATGCAGGACGGCAAAAAGTCGACTGCAGAAAAAATCATTTACAAGGCACTAGATGTTGTCGCTGAAAAGAAAAGCGAAAATCATTTAAGTATCCTTGAAGCAGCTCTTGATAACGTTCGCCCATCAGTCGAAGTTAAATCTCGTCGCGTTGGTGGTTCTACTTATCAAGTACCATGTGAAGTTCGTCCAGTGCGTCGTAACGCACTAGCGATGCGCTGGTTAGTTGAAGCTGCTCGCAAACGTGGTGAAAAATCTATGGCTTTACGTCTAGCAGGTGAAATGCTAGATGCGTCTGAAAACAAAGGTACTGCGGTTAAGAAGCGTGAAGACGTGCATCGCATGGCTGAAGCTAACAAAGCCTTTGCTCATTACCGTTGGTAATATGATGGAGCGGACTTCGGTCCGCTCCATATTGTTGATATTGCTAAAACCAAAAGTTTTAGCTGAGAGGGTATAAATAGTGGCTCGTATAACCCCAATTGAGCGTTATCGAAATATCGGTATTGTTGCTCATGTGGATGCAGGTAAAACTACCACAACAGAACGTGTTCTGTTCTATACCGGTATGTCTCATAAAATCGGCGAGGTGCATGACGGCGCCGCCACGACAGATTGGATGGTACAAGAGCAAGAGCGTGGTATTACTATCACCTCTGCTGCAGTAACAACTTTTTGGCGCGGTATGGAAGCTCAGTTCACTGAACACCGTATTAATATCATCGATACCCCAGGTCACGTAGACTTCACTATTGAAGTCGAGCGTTCATTACGTGTTCTCGATGGCGCTGTAGTAGTATTCTGCGGCTCGTCAGGCGTTGAACCACAATCTGAAACCGTATGGCGTCAAGCTGATAAATACCACGTTCCGCGTCTGGTATTTGTTAATAAGATGGACCGTGCAGGTGCAGATTTCGACCGTGTAATAAATCAAATTCGTAATCGCCTTGGTGCGACTTGTGTACCAATTCATTTAAATATTGGTGCAGAAGAGAACTTCAAGGGTGTTATTGATTTAATTAAGATGAAAGCCATTAACTGGTCTGAAATAGATCAGGGGATGACATTCACTTATGAAGACATTCCTGCAAATCTAGCAGCAAAAGCGGCAGAGATGCATGAGTATCTCGTGGAAGCAGCAGCTGAAGCCTCTGATGAACTGATGAACAAGTACCTTGAAGAAGGTGAGTTATCAGAAGTCGAGATCAAAACAGCGTTGCGTCAGCGCACAATTAACAATGAGATCGTATTAGCAACTTGTGGTTCTGCATTTAAGAACAAAGGTGTGCAAGCGGTTCTCGATGCGGTAGTTGACTTCTTACCAGCGCCTAATGATGTACCTGCAATTACCGGTATTGATGACAGCGAAAACGAAGTTAAACGCCCACCCGATGATAATGCCCCTTTTGCGGCCTTAGCATTTAAAATTGCGACTGATCCATTTGTTGGTACACTGACCTTTATCCGCGTGTATTCAGGTGTGCTTGAATCAGGTTCTGGTGTTTATAATTCTGTTAAGCAGAAACGTGAGCGAGTAGGGCGTATTGTGCAAATGCACGCAAACGACCGAACAGAACTGAAAGAAGTACGTGCTGGTGATATAGCGGCTGCTATCGGTCTTAAAGATGTAACAACCGGTGATACTCTCTGCGATAATGATCACAGAGTGATTCTTGAGCGCATGGAGTTCCCTGAACCTGTAATTACCATTGCCGTTGAGCCTCGTTCAAAAGCCGACCAAGATAAAATGGGGATTGCGCTGCAAAAATTAGCAGCGGAAGATCCATCATTCAAAGTTGAGACTGATGACGAATCGGCACAAACACTGATATCTGGTATGGGCGAATTACACTTAGACATTATCGTTGACCGTATGCGTCGCGAGTTTGGTGTAGAGTGTAACGTAGGTAAACCACAGGTAGCCTACCGTGAAACAATTCGTTCTAAAGTTGAAGTGGAAGGTAAGTTCATACGTCAATCTGGCGGACGTGGTCAATTTGGTCATGTTTGGTTAAGAATTGAACCTCTCGAAGAGGGTTCTGGCTATGAATTTGTTAACGAAATAGTAGGCGGTGTAGTTCCTCGTGAATTCATTCCTGCCGTTGATAAAGGTATTCAAGAACAGATGAAAAACGGCGTTTTAGCCGGCTATCCTGTACTTGACGTGAAAGTCAGTTTATTTGATGGTTCATATCATGATGTGGACTCGAACGAAATGGCATTCAAAATTGCAGGTTCTATGGGCTTTAAACAGGGGGCGCTTGAAGCGTCTCCGGTGTTGCTCGAACCTTGTATGAAAGTAGAAGTGACTACACCTGAAAATTATATGGGCGACGTAGTGGGTGATTTAAACCGCCGTCGTGGCATAATCGAAGGTATGGACGATGGCATCGCAGGTGTTAAACTTGTCCACGCAGTAGTGCCTCTATCTGAAATGTTTGGTTATGCAACTGATTTGCGCTCTGCATCTCAGGGTCGTGCTTCATACTCTATGGAGTTCTTGAAGTACGCAGATGCACCGCAAAACATTGCAAAAGCGATTATAGAATCTCGTAACTAATATTGGTTACGGCATCAATGTTATATTGCTCGAATTAATCGAGCACTTCTGAAAAGAAAGGAATATATCGTGGCAAAAGCTAAATTTGAACGTATTAAGCCTCACGTAAACGTGGGCACCATCGGTCACGTTGACCATGGTAAAACAACTTTAACAGCAGCAATCTCTGCCGTTTTGTCTAAAACTTATGGTGGTGAAGTTAAAAACTTCGCTCAAATCGATAACGCTCC